>LXQK01000120.1:0-6413 GCA_001683905.1 Marivirga sp. ANT-B6 | reverse complement strand
GATAATATTCCCTATTGGTTAGGCCAAGGTACCAGAATATATTAATAAACTTTAAATTCAGGAAATTATTTCATAAGAGGGGAAAAGGAGGGGCGCCAGATTAAATACTAAAAGAGATATTCTCTCTTCTAGTATTTAGTTTCATTAAAGCTTTAGCTCGGATTCACCTGGAATTCTACGAGTTGTTCGTATGCTCCTTTGATAAGTTTGTATTGACCTTCAACTTTTTCCCTGATGTAGGCAGGAAGATCCGAACTGAGAGCCTCTTCATAAGACCTCATAGCATCTGTTTCCCTCTTTTTACATTCATTTAATATCCCTTCGGTGTCATTTCCATTATACCCAGACTTGAAATCCATCCAAACATCCTGTAATTTTCCTTTTAAACTTTCTTTTTCCTCTTCGGTGCCACCAAGCTGCCTGATTTCATCTTTGATTTCAGCTTCAAATAAGGCCCTTTGCTGCGACAGCCGGTACAGCACCGTCTTTAAATCGGAGTGTTCAATATGTTCAGAGGCGTCTTTATAGCCCTTTTGCCCATTTTGCAATGTCTCCACAAGGTCATGTAATTTGTCAACAGATTCTTCATTATTATTCATCGTCTAAAAAATTTAGCTTATTAAATAATCTATAAACCAAAATTTTTAAAAATGGTTTCAAGCTTCTTGTTCTTTGCCCAAATGAAGCAAATTTAACGTTTTTAAGGCAGGGGCTTTCAGATGTGTAAATAGTACCACCAATATCGTCATACATCCGCCAAATACGACGGAACTCACCGTTCCCATTAAACGAGCCGTTACACCCGATTCGAAAGCGCCGATTTCATTGGATGAGCCCACAAACATTTGGTTAACAGATGACACCCTTCCGCGCATATGGTCAGGGGTAAGCATTTGCAATATCGTCGACCGCACGACAACGCTGATATTATCGAAGGCGCCGCTGATGGCAAGGAAAAATAATGAAAGATAGAAATTTGTACTCAAGGCAAAGGCAATCATTGAAGCGCCAAACCCAAGTACCGACCATAGCATCACCTTTCCCCCGTGTTGCATCGGCGCCCGCTGCGTCAACACTATGGCCATGATGGCTGAGCCTACTGCCGGAGCAGCTCTTAAAGCACCCAAGCCTTCGGGGCCTACCTTAAGGATTTCAGCGGCAAAAATGGGTAAGAGGGCGACAGCTCCACCAAATAGTACCGCAAACAAGTCTAAGGAAATGGCGCTCAGAATAACCTGGTTGCGAAAGACAAAGCGTAGCCCCGTCAACAACCGTTCCTTCAGTGCTTCCTTTTTCAATATTGGCGGCAAAGGCTTGTTTTTTATAAAGGCAAAAAGTATGAATGCCAGCAGCAGCAGACCAGCTGAAACGGCATAGCTCGTTGCAGCGTTGAAATAAGCATATAAGAATCCGCCTACCGTGGGTCCTGTGATGGCGCCTATCTGCCAGAGGCTACTGTTCCAGGTCGAGGAATTTAAGTAAGCTTGCTTGGGCACAAGTTGCGACATCAACGCAAAATTGGCAGGGCTGTTGAATCCTCTGGCGAGCCCACTTAAGAAGATCGCAAAAAATATTGGCCAAACCCCAAACTGCTCCAGGAAATACGCCTGTCGATAGGAAAAGGCGAAAAGGATAATAGCGGTTATAAAAAGTACACTGTAGGCGATCATCACTATTCTTTTGCGTGACACAAGGTCAGCGATATTTCCAGCCAAAAGCGCAACCCCAATAGCAGGAAAAGCTTCAGCCAGCCCGATTAGACCAAGCGAAAGTGGATCTTTGGTAATATCGTAAAGCTGCCAGCCAACGACAACCGCTTCTATCTGTACCGCAATGGTCACAATAAATTTTACGCCGATAAAATAACGAAATTCCGGGAATCGCAAAGCTTCATAAGGATCATGCGTCCTGGAACTTCTTTTGCTAAAAAACATAGGCGCAAAGAAAAATAAAATAACCTTTATAAAGTGTCCGCTACAGAAATTTCTTTACGTATTTTTTGGAACTATATTTGATGTCTCTGAGCCAATATCAATAGATTAATCCCGAACGACGCATGAAAATACTCCATATTACCTGTATAGTTTTCATAATTTCATTACCTACATATGCGCAGCGAACCTTCGAACAACTGATGGATTTGGGGTACGCCAAATATGAAAATGATGATTGCATGGGCGCTATTGACGCCTATACCAAGGCTATTGCTTTAGCACCAAAGAATGAAGAAGCCCATTATCTCCGGGGGGTATGTAAATCAATATTAGAGAAAAATAAAGAGGCAATACTTGATTTTAATGAAGCCATAAAGCTTAATCCCTTATATGCTGAAGCTTATTTTGAAAAAGCATTTTCGTTGTATATCCTAGAGCAGCATAAGGAAGCTATCTTTTTTTACACCAAGGCGATAGAGGCAGAACCAGATTACGGAGAAGCTTATTTAAACCGGGGTTCTGTAAGGCACAACAACGAAGATCTTAGTGGTGCCTGTGAAGACTGGACCAAAGCAGAATCCCTTGGCATGAACATAGCCTACGACTTGTTGCGCGATAATTGCATGCAGTAAACGGGCCAGGGAAAGTTAAACCATCATGTTTCCAACCCCAGGCGCCTGGCAATATTGGAAGAAAATCGATTGTCCGGATCGTATTTCGCTTTCAGCTTCATCCATTCCTGATATTGGGGGTACATTTTACGGAAGGTTTCCTGGTCTAATAATGCATCTTTGCCCAAATAAACGCGGCCTCCATATGCTATGATCAGCTGATCCAGCTGTGGTATAAAGGCGAACAGTTGCGGTGAAATAGGGAAATCAATAGCCAAAGTATATCCTTCAAAAGGGAAGGAAAGAGCACCTCCCTGCTGTTTACCCATTTTCTTTAACACATTGAGGAAAGGTGTACATCCACTGCCTGCGATCATCTCCAAAATCCTTCTAAGTCTGATTTTCGCATCATGCATAGGAATAACAAATTGGTATTGAGTAAAACCACGTTTTCCATATCCCCTATTCCATTGGTTAATGGCATCCAGAGGAAAAAAGAATCGCTCGTAATGTGCAATATCGGTTGCTGATTTCTGAATAAAGTAAATCAGCTGGTTTAATATTTTAACTGAAAAATTATTCAATGCAAAGTCGGGTAAAAAAAATGGCACATTGAGCCTCTTTTGCGGCGAAATTTTCAAAGGATTCTTTCGCAGGTTCGCGGGAAGGTCTTCCTGCATTGCCTGATTACCCAAGGTAAGTACGCCATATCCCAGGTTTTTGCCTTTTGCCAGCGGATCTATCCACGCTACTGAATATTGGTATTTATCATTTGTAGCCTCAATGGTATCTACCATCTCATCAATATCCTGAACAACAATTGCTCTTTGAGAAAAATAGGTCGTGTTAATTTCCCGAAGCTGAATTCGAGCCGACAGAATTAGACCCAGAAGCCCTAAACCACCGAAATTCGCGAAAAAAAGTTCGGGATGTTCTTCTCTGCTGGCCGTTACTATTGAGCCGTCAGCCAGTAAAATGTTAAAGTCAATGACGTAACTGATAAAGGAGCCGTCTACGTGGTGGGCTTTCCCATGGATGTCATTGGCGATGGCGCCACCTACCGTCACATATTTGGTGCCGGGACATATAGCCGGAAACCAGCCTTTTGGGCCAACTACTTCAATAATTTCTGCCAAACTTACACCAGCTTCACATGCTAAAACACCTGTAGCTTCATCAAAGGAAAGAAAATGATTTAACCTGATGCAGGAGGCAACCAACTGATCCTGGTTTACCGCCTGATCGCCGTAGCTACGCCCCAGCCCCCTGGCTATAATCGTCTTGCCGACTTCTGTAACAAGTATATCATGCGCATGCCTTGGCGTTATGACCTCCGATTGTACTTTTGGATAATTTCCCCAACCCGCCAACATCTGTACATTCTTCATAATGTGGTACCCTTTAAACGGCTGCAAATATAAGGATATATCTTTTACATTCGTACGAAAGTTATTGTGTAGATTCTTTCCGCAGGGCAAAGTGCAAAAGATGACTACCCGATGGACATATGTGATTTGCTTTATCGACACTTCTTCCACAGGGACAATGAGGCTCCCAACATTACAAGCCCATTCTGGTGATTATATTATGAGAGATAATCGCGGGATTAAGTGCAGTAGTCAAGGGAGGCAAGAAATCCGGGAGATAGGGCGCAAAACGTAAATCCGATAGCACTAAGAACTACAACTCCACAGGGCAGCACCTACGGTAAAATCCGGACATGAAACATTTCCATTTTTAATTAGAGTGTTGTATTTTAACCAAGGAAAAACTGCTTCACTTTCGATTGCCGATTAAGCCATATTCGCGTTTGCCTTGGCAATTACCTGAAACAATAGGGTTAAATTATAATTTATGTAACTTAGAGATTTACAATTATTTTAGATATCCATGCCCAAATCAATAAGGTCTATAGCGCGTATGTTAAGCAAGATCGGTGTTTTTATCGCTGGACTGAGGTACAAAATCAAACTTAAATTGGGTCTGATCAGAACCCCTAAGATCTTACCTTACCGGGGGTTTGGCAATACACGTACTCTTGTTTTACGCGGCCGGGTACTGGAAGATAAAAGAATAGCCAAACCTTTGCAAACCAATAGTATCTGGCACAATATTTTGGCGATGTATAAAAGATATACCAGCGAAGATATCCCCTATGCTACTATCCAGGCCACCTTTCAGAACCAAACTAAGGAAATCTGTGCCAACCGACAAGGGTATTTTCTGGTGACTTTTCACCCTGATGCCCCCCTTGCCAATGGCCAGGACTGGTACGATATTCATCTTAGGCTAAAAAATAAGATTACAAAGCAACAGGGTGAAGTAGTGGCTGTCGGACAGGTATTGGTCAATAAAAACAATGCTTTTGGCATTATTTCAGACGTTGATGATACTATTCTGATTTCAAGTGCAACAAACCTGCGTCAGAAATTAAGGCTTATGCTTCTTAAAAATGCCCACACCCGCATGCCGTTCAAGGGGGTTGCGGCATTTTATAATGCACTTCAAGAAGGAAAAGAAGGCAATTGCCACAATCCCATCTTTTATGTTTCGAGCAGCTCATGGAACTTGTATGATCTATTGATAGACTTTTGCGAGGTAAAAGGAATTCCGAAAGGACCATTTCTTTTGAGGGATTCCAGGCTTGATGAGTTCAAGTTTATTAGCTCTATTCATAAAAAGCATAAGTTGGAAAAAATAGAAAACATTATGGATCTCAATAAGAACCTTCCATTTATCTTAATTGGTGACAGTGGACAGCGCGATCCTGAAATATATAAGGAGGTAGCACTTTCTTATCCCGGAAAAATTCTCGCTATCTATATCAGAGATATTGGCAATGAGTCGCGGGAAGCAGAACTGGCAGCACTAGGTTTGAGCGTAAAAGAATTAGGGATTGACTTTCTATTGGTAAAAGATACCGAAGAAGCAGCCCTACATGCGATTGAGCAGGGATATATCAGTCCATTTGCATTGCCGGATATCATTGGTGAAAAAGAAAACGACAAAAAAGAGGGCTCTGGAATAGAACAGATACTGGATGCACAGTGAAACAAATTAAAAATGGAGTGGTCATTCCAAATCCGCCCAAATTGTTTTTGCCTGCACCAACTCTTTGCCACCTTCATCTGCAATGCGATGGATCCATTCCTTGCCGCTGACCTTACCGCAACGGGAAGTTACACGCCCTGGGTAAGAAGTTTCCGCCTTAAACAATATATCAATCTCAACCAGCTTTTGATTTTGTAACATTTCCTTCGGTAAAGCCTCTAGCGCCCATTGAAAATAGTAGATATTATTAACATGTCGGTTGATATCCAGATCATGCCATCTTACATGAAACGAGGCCTCGCCATCAATCCGAGGGAGCGGTGGAATTTTCCCCGACGCTACGGGTAACGTTTCTGGCACCAGGTTGGCTTTCCGGGAAGCGATAAAATCAGGAGGAATGGTGAGCTGTCTTTTAACAAAGTCCAGAACTAGCCAGGTTGAGGTAGCCCTGCCGATGACCTGCATTGCTTCATCATAAATCCGGAAATTCCTGTAGGTGAAATATTTTTCTATACCCGAAAGCCACGTCTCTATTGTAATTAGTTGCTGGTGTTCGGGAAATGCAGTCATTTCAATCTTCAAGCGCGATAGCACCCAGGTAAGCCCTACCTTTTGTAAATCATATACTGATAAGCCCATCTTAAGCGAGTGGTTCCAGGCGGTTTCCTGTAAGAAGTCAGCTAATGCAGGAATGGTCAGTTTCCCATTGAAGTCGATTTCACTTGCGCGAACCTTAAAAATTTCCTTTCCTGTTTGAGGCATATTGTGGGCTTTTGGTCCAAAGTAAAATAAACCTATCCAAATAACAATCACAATT
>LXQK01000012.1:34835-45735 GCA_001683905.1 Marivirga sp. ANT-B6 | reverse complement strand
ATAAAGCTCCTCTATCTTTAAGCAGCATGGCCTTAGCAAAGCCAAAGGTCCGGCGCTTATGGAAAACAATATTTTTTTTATGGTATACGACAGCCCGACTAGGAGCTTAAAAATAGGGGAGCATCAGGTAATGCCAGATATGTTTTATCTGGAAATAGGTAGGGATTAAACGGAAGTTTTGTTACTCGTTTCGTACCCGAAAAAGCAAAAAACCCTGTAAATCGACGTTTACAGGGTTTTAAAAGTACCAGGAGCGGGACTTGAACCCGCACGAGCTTGCACTCACAAGATTTTAAGTCTTGCGTGTCTACCAATTCCACCATCCCGGCTTGTCCAGTATTCCCAAAAGAAACCGCAGACAAAAATGATTTTCCTTACAAAAAAAGGCATAAAAAAAGAGCGAAAGACGGGGTTCGAACCCGCGACCTCGACCTTGGCAAGGTCGCGCTCTACCAGCTGAGCTACTTTCGCTTTTATTAATTCAGAATGCAAAGGTAGAGAAGCGAATTTAAATTGCAAACATATTGTATAAGATTTTTATCGTTGAACCTAAATATAACAGAATCAGGCTGTTTCGGCGCTGCGTGTTTTAGTAATCTTTCAAAGAATTCTTGATTTCATTTAGTTTTAAAAGCGCCTCCACTGGTGAGATAGCGTTGATATCGGTTTGTTCCAGCAGCTTTTTGATCTGTTCAAACACGGGATCGGGTGCAAACAGGCTCATCTGGTAATTATTCTTCGGCAGCTTTTCCATTTTTTTATCTGTCTTGTGCCGTATCTTGTCCGACTCGAGGTGATGCATAATTTCGCTGGCACGCAATACGACCTGATTGGGCATTCCTGCCATTTGGGCTACATGGATACCAAAGCTATGCTCGCTGCCTCCTTCTTTTAATTTACGCATAAAGATGACCTTATTGCCGACTTCCTTAACGGAAACATTGAAATTCTTGATGCGGCCAAAGTCCTGGCATAGCTGGTTCAGTTCGTGGTAATGTGTAGCAAAAAGTGTTTTCACTTTACTTTTAGGGTGGTTGTGCAGATATTCCACAATCGACCAGGCAATGGAAATGCCGTCATAAGTGCTGGTACCGCGGCCTATTTCATCCATCAGCACCAGGCTGCGGTCACTTAGATTGTTGAGGATGCTGGCGGTTTCTGTCATTTCTACCATAAAGGTAGATTCACCTTTGGAAAGGTTATCCGAAGCGCCTACCCGCGTAAAGACCTTGTCAATAATTCCTATACTTGCGCTTTTTGCAGGTACAAAAGAACCCATCTGTGCCATCAAAACGATCAATGCCGTTTGGCGAAGCAAGGCGGATTTCCCTGCCATGTTAGGCCCGGTGATGATCATGACCTGCTGGGTGTCATTGTCGAGGTATAGGTCGTTAGGTACATATACTTCGCCAAGGGGCAACTGCTTTTCGATCACCGGGTGGCGCCCGGCTTTTATTTCTAGAATTGTAGAATCATTGATGTCGGGGTGGGCATAACGATTGGTTCTGGCTGTCTGGGCAAAAGAAGCCAGACAATCCAACATCCCTAAAACGCGGGCATTCTGTTGTATCAGGGCGACGTAATCCGCCGCATGCAGCACCAGTGCCTGGTAGATCCTTTGTTCTATACCATTGATCTTATCCTCTGCATTAAGAATCTTTTCTTCATAGGTTTTCAGCTCTTCAGTAATATATCTTTCTGCGTTTACCAGCGTCTGCTTCCTGATCCAGGTGGTCGGGACTTTATCTTTATGTGCGTTAGTCACCTCCAGATAATACCCAAACACTCTGTTGTAGGCTATTTTGAGCGACGAAATACCCGTGTTATTGATTTCCCGGGCTTGTATTTGCAAAAGGTAATCTTTGCCGGAGTATGCTATCTTCCTGAGCTCGTCAAGTTCCTCATCAATGCCATCTTGTATAATATTACCCAGGTTACTCAGCAGCGGTGGGTCTTCTTTGAGCTCGTGTTCTATCTTGTCGAGCAGAAATTCACATACCTGCAGCTGGTCGGCCATCTTTTGTAAGGTGGTGACATGGCTCGATGCCAGCGCCGCTTTAATGGGTATCGTACTTTTTAAAGATCTTTTCAGCTGCACCATCTCCCGTGGGTTGATTCTGCCCACAGCTACTTTTGAAATCAACCGTTCCAGGTCGCCAATCTGCTTCAAGTATTTGTGGATGACCTCCAGCAAAGCCTTGTCTTTCACCAGTGCAGCCACTACGATCAGCCTTTCGTCGATAGCAGCTTTCTCCTTTAGCGGAAGTACCAGCCACTTCTTCATCATTCTGGCACCCATCGGTGTTACCGATTGGTCTAGGATCTGGATCAGAGGGACGCCGCCTTCCTGTTGGGGATAGAGCAACTCCAGGTTCCGGATGGTAAATTTATCCAGCCATACATATTTTTCCTCTTCAATGCGCGATATAGCAGAGATATGCTTGATCTGTTTATGCTCTGTCTCATCAAGATAATGTAAGATTGTGCCTGCTGCTACGATACCCTCTGGCAGATCTTCGATACCAAATCCTTTCAAAGAATTTGTCTCAAAATGCTTGATCAGCTTTTCATAGGTATAGGCGTATTGAAATATCCAATCTTCCAGGCAATAGGTATTGAAAGTATCGCCATAAACCTGCTGAAACTTCTCCCTACAGGCTTTGCTATAAATCACCTCAGAGGGATTAAAGCTCTGCATCAGCTTATCGATATACGACTGATTGCCTCGCGACGCCAAAAACTCACCAGTAGATAGATCTAAAAAAGCAATGCCATGCTGCTCCATACCAAAACAGATGGACGCCAGGTAATTATTGGTCTTTTTATCCAGGACATGGTCATTGAATGATAAGCCGGGCGTTACCAGCTCAGTTACGCCTCTTTTCACTATGCCCTTAGCTGCCTTGGGATCTTCCAGCTGGTCGCAGATGGCTACCCTGTTGCCTGCGCGCACCAACTTGGGCAGATACGTGTCGAGGCTATGGTGAGGAAATCCTGCCAATTCTATATGCGAAGCTGATCCGTTGGCTCTTTTAGTTAGTACAATATCGAGGATCTTACTTGCCTTTATGGCATCTTCACCAAAAGTCTCATAAAAATCGCCCACCCTAAAAAGCAACAAGGCGCCAGGATGCTTTGCCTTGATCGCATTATATTGCTTCATCAAAGGCGTCTCTTTTATTTCTTGTTCCTCTTTAATTTTTGCCATTTTCTATGTAACTCCTGCAACGCGGGGATGCTTTCTAAATAATTGTTTATTTTTACCAGGAATTATAAAGGTATTTTTTTATTTACCATAAGAAAAGGGGAAACAGGAATATTTATTCCCCACAATCAGGTTGCCATGATGAAGAAACTAAAAAATGAAGAACTGAACAGGCCCGACCTTAATGCGTACAAGGCCCAGGAAAAGCTGCCACTAGTAATTGTCATGGACAATGTGCGGAGCCTCAACAACGTAGGTTCAGCTTTTCGAACAGCCGATGCGTTTAATGCCGAAAAGATCGTGCTCTGCGGTATCACAGGAACGCCTCCACATCGCGACATACAAAAGACTGCTCTTGGCGCCACCGATTCTGTTGATTGGGTGTATTTTGACGATACGCTGGAAGCTGTAGTAGCACTTCAAAACCAGGGGTACGAAGTAATTGCCGTTGAGCAGGCAGCAGAAAGTACAATGTTACAAGACTTTCAACCAGCCCATAATAGCCGTTATGCCCTTGTATTCGGGAATGAAATATTTGGTGTGGACCAAAAAGTTGTTAATCATGTTAATCACTGCCTTGAAATACCTCAATTTGGCACCAAACATTCGCTGAATATTTCAGTAAGTATTGGTGTCGTCGCATGGGATTTCCTTAGCAAGCATTTAGCTTTACAAAAGTAAAACCAGGCATCCGGCGAGAGTTGCCTTTAGTTGATCAGGAAACACATCATAAACAATCATTATAAATGGAAAGTATGAATTACAGGTTTGAAAAGGATACGATGGGTGAGGTAAAAGTACCAGCAGAAAAATACTGGGGTGCCCAAACCCAGCGGTCGAAGGAAAATTTTACCATTGGCGGCGATAATATGAAGATGCCGCTAGAGGTCATTTATGCTTTTGCCATTTTAAAAAAAGCTGCAGCAGCTACCAATGCGGAACTGGGTGTTATGTCGTCAGAAAAAGCGGACATCATTGGCCATGTATGCGACGAGATCCTTGCTGGAAAATTGGATGATGAGTTCCCGTTGGTCATATGGCAGACAGGTTCTGGTACTCAATCGAATATGAATGCCAATGAGGTCATAGCTAACCGCGCCCATGTCTTGCTGGGGGGGGATCTGATGGATGAAAAAAAGCAGATACATCCAAATGATGATGTAAATAAATCACAATCGTCGAATGATACGTTTCCTACGGCTATGCATATTGCAGCCTATAAGGTGCTGGTAGAGCAAACCATCCCTAAAATCGAGCTTTTGCGCAATACGCTGCACGAAAAGGCATTGGCCTGTAAAGATGTTGTAAAGATTGGCCGCACCCACTTCATGGATGCGACGCCACTTACCCTCGGCCATGAGTTTTCCGGGTATGTGTCGCAGCTCGATCATGGCCTCAAAGCGTTGAAAAACACTTTTGCCCACCTCTCTGAGCTAGCATTGGGTGGTACTGCGGTAGGAACCGGTTTGAATACACCCCAGGGCTACGATGTGCTTGTAGCTAAAAAGATCTCAGAGATTGCCGGGATCGATTTTATCACTGCGCCTAATAAGTTTGAGTCTTTGGCGGCACACGATGCCATGGTAGAAACTTCCGGCGCCCTAAAGACGCTGGCGGTAAGCCTGATGAAAATTGGTAACGACATCCGGATGCTGGCTTCTGGTCCTCGCTGTGGTATCGGCGAAATTTTAATCCCTGAAAACGAACCGGGATCATCCATCATGCCTGGAAAAGTAAATCCTACACAATGCGAGGCACTTACGATGGTGTGTGCACAAGTGGTGGGCTGCGACGCTGCCGTAACGATAGGCGGCATGAACGGCCACTTTGAACTGAATGTGTTTAAACCGATGATCATTTATAACGTACTCACTGCTGCCCGACTTATTGGCGATGCATGTTGGTCGTTCAATGAACATTGTGCCGTAGGGATAGCACCGAATCTGCAAGTGATCGCTCAGAACCTGGAGAAATCGCTGATGCTCGTAACTGCGCTAAACCCTCATATCGGATATGAAAATGCTGCAAAAATTGCTAAAAAAGCGCACAAAGAAGGTACAACACTAAGAGAAGCAGCTATAGATTTAAAGTTGCTTACCAGTGAGCAGTTTGATGCCTGGGTTATTCCTGAAGATATGATAGGAGGTTTGAAATAGGGTTTTGAGCGATTGAGTCAGGGCCGGAGATAGAAGGACAGAATGCACCATGACAGCTTTGCGTTCTGAAAAACAACTATTTACGTGTGAAAATTACATCTTGTTTTTTTATCGGGTAAATTTTGTACTTTTAATCTTTAAATAATCATACTGAATCTCTTGAAGCAACTTCGGGAGTAAAAACTTAAATGATCACCAAAAGATGATACGTAATTTATTTTCTATGAAAAAAAGTATAGCAATACTTGGCTTCTTTATTGTATTGGCGTCCTTTCAAGATGCTTCTGCCCAGCTTTCTAGAAAGGAAAAGAAAGAATGGAAAAAGAAGCAAAAAGGCATGGACCCGGAAGAGTTTAAAAATCTTATCGAGGAGAATTCTTCATTACAGGCAAAATTGAGCACCTTAAATGGCGAACTTTCTGGGTTACAAACCAGGTTAAGCGATCGCGAAGCACAAAACGCGGATCTCAAAAGTCAGGTAAACAGCCTGGAAACAAAATTGTTAGCCAGTGAAGCTAATGAGGATGAAGCCATGGACGTTACAGGCAATAAAACCCGCTCTACCAAGGGCGTTGTGTTTAAAGTACAAATTGGTGCTTATAAAAATAAAGACCTATCAAAATACCAGGATCAAGGAGAAAGCTTTAGTGCTGAAGCAGTAGAAGGTGTAGAAAAATATACACTTGGTAGCTTCACAGATTATTGGGAGGCAGATAAGTTTAAGAAACATTTGCGCCAGATGGGTGTAAAAGATGCCTGGATTGTACCTTATAAAGATGGTACAAGGGTTGCCATCAAAGACGTTTTAGAGGGTGTTATCTAATACCTAAAACGCTTGAACCACAAACAAAAAAGAGGCCTCAAAAGTAATTTTGAGCAGCCTCTTTTTTATTGATATTAATTTCGATTGCCATATCCTAATATTTTCAATAGTATTTTAGGATGATACTACTTGCACCACCTCCTTTATCTTTTTAATATTGGCTGATTATCAACATGTTCAACCATTAAGCTAACCACTCGCACAGGGGGATTCTTATCGATAAGTTCCTCCAGTGATATAGGAAGATACATAGCTGGCTAGGATTATCGTCTTTATTTACGATATGCCTTTCAACTTTTTTCGGCTTTCCAGGCAGCCTCTTTTTATTTGCCAAAAAATACAAAGAGAAAGATGATAAACAGCAAAATAAAAAGATACATCAGCAGATCGACCTGTAAATATATCTTCCATTTGTAGTAAAATTCCTGTAGCTTTTGTTTTATCTTCATGAATGAGCAATTTATCAATATCCTTGGGATATTTTCCTATTTTTGTGCAAGCTATATCGTTGGTATAAGAAGGGGCATTTACCGTCCCGCTCAAACGAGTGTAGCGCCTTTATTTTTTGTAAGTGATGATGATGAAAAGATGGTGTATTAAGCCACTCCCTCCAAAGGAAAAAGTAGAAGCATTATCAGGTTTGATCAATGTCAATCCTGTACTAGCCTCTATTTTACTACAAAGGAACATCAACAATTTCGATCAGGCAAAATCATTTTTTCGCCCGGAGATCGGTCAGCTGCACGATCCATTTTTGATGAAGGACATGGATAAAGCTGTGGAAAGGCTGGAAAAGGCTATGCAGCAGGGAGAAAAAGTGCTGGTTTATGGCGATTACGACGTGGATGGTACCACGGCAGTAAGCCTTTTTTATGGTTTTCTGAGCAAAATATACGACAAGCTGGAATATTATATTCCCGACCGGTATAAAGAAGGGTATGGCATATCTTATCAGGGGATAGATTACGCAGCTACCCACCATTTTACGCTCATTGTGAGCCTGGATTGCGGAATAAAAGCAGTAGAGAAAGTTGCCTATGCCAGCGAAAAAGGCATAGATTTTATCATTTGTGACCACCACAGGCCTGGCGATGTATTACCCGATGCGTATGCAGTATTGGATCCGAAGAGAGAAGACTGTCATTATCCTTATGACGAGCTATCAGGCTGCGGTGTGGGCTTTAAGCTTTTGCAGGCTTATGTGCTCAAAAATTGGCTTGACGAGCATTTGCTCTACGACCTGCTAGACTTATTGGCGGTAAGCATTGCTTCCGATATTGTACCACTCACAGGAGAAAATAGGACATTGGCATTCCTGGGCATAAAAAAAATGCAAGAAAATCCCCGACCAGGATTAAAAGCTTTGTTGTCTCTGGCCAGGTTTCGGGGCGACATTTCAATTACCAATATTGTTTTCGGCATAGGCCCGAGAATCAACGCGGCAGGAAGGATAGCACATGCTAATATCGCAGTACAATTATTGTTGGCAAATACGATAGAAGAAGCAGAGACGCTGGCTCAGCAACTCAACATCAAAAATGAAATGCGGCGTGATTTTGACCTTGAAATTACCAAAGAAGCCTTGGGAATGATTGAGGAGAATAATCTGGAAGGGTCTTCCAAATCTACGGTACTTTTTAAAAACGATTGGCACAAGGGGGTTATCGGCATTGTAGCTTCGAGGTGCATTGAAAAACACTATAAACCAACCATAATATTAACTGAATCGAACAATAAAGCATCAGGATCCGCCCGTTCGGTGTTCGGTTTCGATGTATATGAAGCCATTGCATCATGTAGTGACCTCTTGGATCAATATGGGGGACATATGTATGCGGCTGGCTTGACTTTACCCCTTGACAAGGTTGCCGCGTTTAAAGAAAAATTTGAGCAGGTGGTAGCGGATAAGATAACGGAAGAACAGCAAATACCACAAATTGCTATTGATATAGCTATCGATTTCAAGATAATTAATTTCAAGTTCTTCAATATCCTGAAGCAAATGGAACCTTTTGGCCCCCAAAATATGCATCCGGTTTTTATGACCGAAGAGGTATACATCAAGGGTACACCAAAGTTGTTGAATAACGGGCATGTAAAGTTCTATGCCAAACAAAAAGGCGATGTTTTTGCCCATGAGACCATAGGCTTTGGATTTGGCTCGTATATTGAAGAGCTTAGCTCAGGAAAGCCTTTTCAAATGGCCTACACCATTGAAGAAAATTGTTATATGGAAAGCAAAACTTTACAACTTTGCGTTAAAGACCTGAAGTTTCAGGAATAACATAAGCCCAAATATGATATTAAAAGCCGAGCACCTTATTAAAAAATATAAAAAGAGAACCGTTGTAAATGACATTTCTGTAGAAGTCGGACAGGGCGAAATTGTGGGATTGCTAGGCCCTAATGGTGCCGGAAAAACGACTTCATTCTATATGATAGTGGGATTGATCAAACCCAATGGAGGGCAAATTTTTTTAGATGACAAGAACATTACAGACCTTCCGATGTATCGGCGAGCAAAATTGGGCATTGGTTATCTGGCACAAGAGGCTTCTGTTTTTAGATCACTGACGGTAGAAGAAAACCTAATGGCAGTATTGGAAATGACGAAGCTTTCTAAAAAGGAACAAAAGGAGAAAATGGAAAGTTTGCTGGAAGAATTTAGTCTTGCGCATGTTCGAAAAAATGCCGGTATGGTACTTTCAGGGGGTGAAAGAAGAAGGACAGAGATTGCCCGTGCCCTCGCAGTAGATCCTAAATTTGTGCTACTCGACGAGCCGTTTGCCGGTGTAGACCCCATCGCTGTAGAAGAAATTCAGACCATTGTGGCCAAACTAAAAGATAAAAATATAGGTATTCTTATTACTGACCATAATGTAAATGAGACACTTTCCATAACAGATCGTGCCTATCTTATGTTTGAAGGGAAACTACTGAAGGCAGGTACAGCAGAAGAATTGGCGTCCGACGAACAGGTGCGAAGAGTTTACCTCGGTAAACATTTTGAGCTAAAGCGTAAGATCTAACCCAAAGTCGTATCTGTTAATCTGTAAACTATTCCATGGAGATATTTAATTCTATAGTGACTTGGGTGATGAAAAAGCGCATTCACCAAATTGAGCTTTTTATCAAATACCCTCATGAGGTGCAAGCTGAAGTATTTACTAAATTAATTAACCAGGGAAAGAAGACAGTTTTTGGGAAAGCTCATGACTTTGCCAACATTGAAAATCTGAGGCAGTTTCAGGAAAAAGTGCCGGTGTCGGACTATGAAGAACTATTTCCTTATATAGAAAGGATGATGAAGGGCGAACAAAATGTATTGTGGCCCACTGACATCAAATGGTTTGCCAAGTCATCAGGCACTACAAATTCACGTAGCAAGTTTATTCCTGTATCACAGGAAGCCCTAGACGAGTGTCACATCAAAGGCGGAAAGGATTTGATTTCTATCTATGTTAATAACCATCCCGACACGCGTCTTTTTACCGGGAAAGGCCTTGCCATTGGTGGTAGTCACGAGATCAATAAGTTCGATGATCGCTCCAATTCTTACTATGGCGACGTCTCTGCCGTAATCATGAAAAATTTGCCTTTATGGGCGGAATTTGCCCGCACCCCAACCCTTGATATCGCTTTGATGCATGATTGGGAGGAAAAGCTTGCCAAAATGGCTGAAGCTACTTCCAGAGAGAATGTTACTAGCATTTCGGGAGTTCCTACCTGGACTTATGTGTTGCTCCAGCGTATCCTGGCCCTAAAAGGGAGAGAAAATATTATGGAAGTTTGGCCTAACCTTGAAGTTTTTGTTCACGGTGCTGTCTCCTTCACCCCTTACCGAATGCTATTCAAAAGCTTAATCCCTTCCAGTGAGATGCGATATATGGAGACCTATAATGCATCGGAGGGCTTTTTTGGCATTCAGGACCAGGCCGGATCTGAAGAGCTATTACTTATGCTTGACTATGGCGTATTTTATGAGTTTATACCTTTCGATGAAATTGGTGAAGCATATCCTAAAACTTTAGCACTATCAGAAGTCGAAGTAGGAAAAAACTACGCCATGGTGATCAGCACCAATGCGGGGTTGTGGCGCTATAAAATTGGCGATACGATTAAATTTACCTCAGTTCAACCCTTTAGAATAAAAATTTCAGGCAGGACCAAGCACTTCATCAATGCTTTTGGGGAAGAACTTATTATAGAAAATGCCGAGAAAGCCATTTCCAATGCTTGCGAAAAAACAGGCGCCATTATCGATAATTATACTGCCGGGCCAAAATATATAGAGCAAGGGAAGCAGGGAAGGCACGAATGGATCATCGAATTTAATAAAGATCCTGATGATATCTTGCAGTTTAATGCTGTACTCGATGACACGCTACGGCAGGAAAACTCTGACTATGACGCTAAAAGATTTAAGAATTTGGCTTTGCTATCGCCTATTGTACACCAGGTAAAAAAGGGCACCTTTTACAGGTGGATGAAAAAAAGAGGCAAACTCGGTGGTCAAAACAAGGTGCCCCGGCTGGCTAATACCAGAGAGTATCTTGATGATATATTATCGCTGGTAGCTAGTTGAATAGTATCTTGGAAATTCGGCTCAGTTCTTCGTCGGTTAGCATTTGTTGCACATCCTGAAATAGAGCCCGTTCTTCGACGCGAACATGTTGTTCCAGCAATTTTCCGATACCATCCAACGTATCGGCATTT
>LXQK01000012.1:0-34709 GCA_001683905.1 Marivirga sp. ANT-B6 | reverse complement strand
CCTCGTGCTCAAGACCAAGCCTAAAAAAGTTTTTCAAATTCATATTTTTTCTGTATTTTTTGTTTAAATGTTGGTGAACAACCTCCAACAGAATGGAAGAGTACATTTTTTTATGTTTATCTTTACCCTATAGAAATTGAAAAGACTTTATGAGTAAATTAGGTAAAATTGGGGTGTTGTTGGTTAACCTGGGAACGCCGGATAGCCCGAGTACGCCAGACGTTAGGAAGTATCTGCGTGAGTTTTTATGGGATAAAAGGGTTATAGACATCAATGCAGTACCCAGATGGGCGCTGGTTAATTTAATTATTGCTCCGTTTCGAGCGCCAAAATCTGCCGCTATTTACAAACAGCTTTGGGAAGACCGTGGATCACCATTAAAATTTTACGGGGAAGATCTAAAGGGCCTGTTGCAGCAAACTTTGGGTGACGAATTTATCGTGATCCTGGGAATGCGTTATCAACAACCTTCCATCCAATCTGCTTTGACTGAACTGCAGTCTAAAAATGTCCGGAAGATCATTGTTATTCCTTTGTTTCCACAATATGCATCTGCGAGTACCGGGTCGGTAATTGACAAGGTAATGGAGATTGTAAAAGATTGGCAAGTAATACCTTCTATCAATTTTATTAGCAATTTTCTGGAAGAAGACCTTTTTATTAAAACAATATCAACAATTGCTAAAGAGCATATGGCGAAAACCACCTTCGACCACTTTGTATTTAGCTATCATGGTATACCCGAGCGACAGATAAAGAAAGGTTCTTGCGATAATTATTGTCAGCTTAATGAAAAATGCTGCGGTGTATATCATAAAAAGAATTTTTTATGTTACAGAGCCCAATGCTTTCAAACCTCGAGGCTTTTAGCCAGGGCGCTGGATTTAAAAGAAGATCAATACACTGTTAGTTTTCAGTCGAGATTAGGGCGAGATCCGTGGATTAAGCCATATACTGATGTTGTCATTGCCGATTTGCCGAAAAAAGGTATCAAAAAGGTGCTGGCCTTTTCACCATCGTTTATAGCCGATTGCCTTGAAACGACAATAGAGGTAGGAGATGAATTTAAGGAGATATTTGAAGAAGCGGGAGGTACCGAATGGCAATTGGTAGAAAGCCTCAATGACCACCCCATGTGGGTGGCATGCCTAAAAGAAATGGTACAAAAAAATAGCTGAGAAGTAAAGCCCTATCAGGCTTTTACCTGGTATATATCCACTAATTTTTCAACCACATAATCAATCTCCTGCGGATTATTGTACTTGCTAAAAGAAAAACGAACAGCTCCCCTGGCAGGGTCAGTATTTAATGCAGTCAACACATGAGAGCCTATGCTACTACCACTGGAACAGGCACTCCCTCCAGAGGCAGATATCTTGTTGATGTCAAGATTAAAAAGTAACATATCATTATCCTCAGAAGGCGGTAAACATACGTTTAATACTGTATAAAGACTTTTTTCTGAGTTGTCAGAATCTCCATGAAACGACACATCCAGCGCTGCCTTTAGCCTTTCAATCATTCGTGATTTTAGCGACTGGATATGTGTGCGATGAGCATCCATATCGCGATAGGCAATTTCCAGGGCTTTTGCAAGACCTACGATGCCATAGACATTTTCTGTACCGCCTCGCATATTTCTTTCCTGTGCACCACCGAAGATAAATGGCGAGATCTTGTGTGTATTATTTAAGTACAAAAACCCTATGCCTTTAGGACCATGGAATTTATGGGCAGCACCTGCCAGCGATTGCAATTTAATATTACTTAATTCATGCTTATAGTGGCCAATTGTCTGTACAGTATCAGAATGAAAACAAGCGCCATAAGCAGCACAGATCTCTCCAACAGCAGCAATATCTGTAATATTACCAATTTCATTATTCGCCTGCATCAGGGAAACGAAAGCTTTTTCCTGATCCTTCAGCACCTCCTCTAAATGCGCCAGGCTAACATGGCCCTTTGCGTCAAGGGCAACATATTCCAGGTGTATCCTTCCTTGCCTTTCCAGGTGCTGTAGGGTGTGCAAAACAGCATGATGTTCCAGTTTCGAAGTTATTGCTCTTTTTATTCCAAGGGCATTGATACCACAACATATAGCGGTGTTATCTGCTTCTGTACCTCCTGAAGTAAAGAAAATTTCTGATGGTGATGTGCCTAATAAGTCTGCAACTTTTTTGCGCGATTTCTCAATGGCCGATCTTACTTCTCTACCATGGGTATGGATAGAGGAGGGATTTCCAAAAGACCCAAGCATATAAGGCTTCATGGCTTCAAATACTTCTTCATCTAAAGGCGTAGTAGCAGCATTATCAAGATATATATGCTTTGAATCAACCATTGTTACTAATAATTTCTTTGATGTCCATCATGATCTTATGAGCCAGGTGATCTGCGGTGGCTAAAGACTCTGATTCGGAATATATTCTGATGATGGGTTCAGTATTAGATTTCCTGAGGTGAACCCATTCGTAGCCAAACTCTATCTTAACGCCATCTGACGTGTTGACAGGTTGTTTGCTATACCGATCCTTGATTTTCTCCAACACCTCATCAACATCTATCTGTGGGGTAAGTTCAATTTTGTTCTTAGAAATATGGTAGCCTGGGTAGGTGGCCCGCAGCATCGAAGCCGACTTTCCAAATTTGGCGAGATGTGTCAGGAATAAGGCTATGCCCACCAACGCGTCGCGGCCATAGTGGAGCTCCGGATAGATGATACCACCGTTGCCTTCTCCACCAATTACAGCTTTTGTAGCCTTCATGGCGGTAACCACATTGACTTCCCCAACGGCCGACGCGGTATATTTTCCTCCTCTTTTTTCAGTTACGTCGCGCAAAGCGCGGGTTGAAGAAAGGTTAGATACGGTATTTCCGGGAACATGCGTAAGTACATAATCAGCAACTGCTACCAGTGTATATTCCTCGCCAAAGGGTGTTCCATCTTCACAAACCAATGCCAGTCTATCTACGTCGGGATCTACTACGATACCCAGGTCAAACTGCCCATGGCGGATTTCATTGCAAATGTGGGTAATGTTTTCGGGAAGAGGCTCGGGGTTGTGTGGAAAAAACCCATTAACATCGCAGTAGTATTCCGTCACTAATTCTACTCCTAATGCCTTTAATAGGGGCGGTATGGAGATACCACCTGTAGAATTCACACAATCAATGGCAATTTTAAAGTTTCTCGCCCGTATTGCTTCAACATCTACCAGCGGCAGGGCTACGATTTGTTCAATATGTTTTTCGATATAACCATCTTTCAGGGTATAGCTTCCTAATTTCTTTACATCGCAAAAATCAAACGATTCAGCTTCTGCGAGTTCTAATACTGCCGCGCCGTCATCGCCAGAGATAAATTCACCATTTTCGTTCAGTAGTTTTAGCGCATTCCATTGAATCGGATTATGACTCGCTGTGATGATAATGCCTCCACCAGCTTTTTCGGCCGTCACCGCCAGTTCAACAGTCGGGGTAGTGGACAGGTCCAGGTCGACCACATCAATACCAATCGACTGCAACGATGCTACTACCAACCTGGAAACCATTTCCCCAGATGGCCGCGCATCGCGCCCTATCACGATCTTTGGGCTTACTGGCCTGCTTTTTACCCAATTACCGAAACCTACTGAAAATTTAACAACATCTATGGGCGTTAGCGCATCACCTATCTGGCCGCCAATGGTTCCCCGAATCCCTGAAATTGATTTTATTAATGGCACGTATATAAAAAAGTTTGGTCAATGCACACAAAGGTAACAAAAAATAAATTTGGTAACCGTATATCTAAAAGGTTATAAATTATTTGAATCGTGATAATACCTTGTTTACCTCTGATTCCGGATTGCCACAATCTTCTCCAGCTGTTACGTTTTTTCCACAATAGCCACAGGTGCCTCCCTCTTTATTCAGGAATGGGCTTTGGGAAGCGCATGTTCCTTTAAATTCTCCTTTTTTTAAAAATATCAGCCGCACCGACATCAGGATAAAAAAGAATGCCAGGAAGCCTATTGCCAAAAATATAGTAGCCATGTTAAGTAAATTATATGCAAAAATAATGGTTTCTTTTACAACGCGTAGATATTGGTCAAAGTTTCGGGAATAAAAAATAGAAGATCAACTACTTTGGTAGTGGCTTGTATCGCGAAAAAAAGGTGTCGCATTAGGATTTTAAGCAAATGTTGGGCGCTAATCCTGATGCTGCCGGATTAATTTTTTTCGATAAGCATTAAAGATCCGTGATTTGGAGACAAAGCCAACATATTGATCGTCATCTATTACGGGCAAATTCCAGGCACCTGTCTTCTCGAACTTATGCATGACCGACTGCATATTTTCCAGCGACGAAATTTGTGCAGGGGGAGGATGCATCAAGGTTTTGATGACCACGCGCTTTCCCAAATCTTCGTCAAACATAATTTCACGAATGTCATCAAGCATTACTACGCCCATTAGTTTATTGTCTTCCACGACAGGAAAAATGTTCCTTTTTGAAGTTCTGACTAATTTTACGATATCCTGAAGCTTTGCCTCCGGATGAATGGCGAGCAGGTCAGTCTCTATAATTTTATTTAAATCAATAAGACTAAGTACCTGAAGATCTTTGTTATAGGGGATCAAGTCTCCCTTTTCTATCAGTTGCTTGCTGTAAAATGAGTAGCGTTCGAAATAAGAAAAAGTACTATAGGATATGGCGCTTACCAACATGAGCGGCACAAATAAAGTGTATCCGTCTGTGATTTCTGCTATCAAAAAAATAGCCGTCAAAGGTGCACTTATTATCCCGCTCATCACGCCGCACATACCTACAAGTGTAAAATTGCTAGTACTTAAGGCATAATCAAGCGGCAGAAAATTCATGATATTGGCTAGAAAATAGCCAGTCATGCCGCCTAAGAAAAGTGAGGGACCGAAGATACCTCCTGAACCGCCAGATCCGATGGTTAAGGCAGCAGCTATGGGCTTTACCAGTATCAAGCCAAATATAAATACGGCCAATAAGACATAGTTATTAAACTGGTCGAAAAACAGGCTATTGTTGAAAATCTCAAAACCATTGCCGGTGAGTAATAACTTAATGAAGCTATATCCTTCTCCGTAAATCGGAGGAAAGACGAAGATAATAATCCCCAGGCAAATTCCTCCTACCAACCCTCTGCCGATATCGTTTTTTAAAGATGTCAGCCACCCTTCCACCGCATAAGTGATGCGGACAAAATATACCGATACCAGCCCACAGACAACCCCTAATACAATATAATAAGGAACATCCTTTGCAACAAAGGGATCCTGGAGCTGAAAACTAAAGAGAATTTCATCACCCAATAGTACAAGGGTTACTAAAGAACCGAAAACAGAAGCTATCAGAAGAGGAATGAATGCCGCAATGGTTATATCTACTAAGATGACTTCTATACTAAAAACTACGCCAGCTACAGGGGAATTAAATATTGCAGATATCGCGCCTGCTGCACCACAGCCGATTAGCAGTGTACGACTTTTATAATTCATGTGCACCATGCGCCCGATGTTAGAGCCTATGGCTGAGCCAGTAACAACAATGGGAGACTCCAGACCCACGGACCCGCCAAACCCCACTGTAACGGCACTGGTGAGCATCCGGGAATACATCTTGGTACCAGAGATTACGCTTGAGCCTTTCGAGATTGTAAAGAGTATATTCGTGATTCCATGTCCCAGTTTTTCTTTAAGCACATATTTTGACAACAAAACCGTAAGCAAAATGCCAATAAGAGGATAGCTTAGATAAAGATAATTGGCATATTGAATATCGAAGTTACCAGTTAAGATCTGCTGGATAAAGTGGACACTTTGTTTAAGTATAACTGCCGCAATACCCGAAATTATCCCTATCAATCCACTTAAGATCAATATAAAATTTTTGCGGTTGATATGTCTTAACCTCCAGATTAGAAACCGGGTGAGAAGGCGTTTTGACTTTATGTTTTGATAATCTCGCATCGATGATAAAAGAATATTTGCATATTAGCGCGATCTTTGGCCTTGGGATGATGGTAAACTTCAGTCTGCAATTTTACCCATTATACCCAAATAAAAAAGGTATTCTATGGCTAATGATTACAATACAGTAAATTTTATCTCGAATTTCTTATTTGGACATTAAATTTTTACATTAGACTATGAAAATTACCCACGACGAAAATAGAAAGGAAAAGCTGAATGCTTTTGATAGGATGCTCACCATCATGGATGAGCTACGGGAAAACTGTCCCTGGGATAAGAAGCAAACCATGGAAAGCCTGCGTCACTTAACATTGGAGGAAACCTATGAGCTTTCGGATAGCATCATCGATGGTGATCTGGACGAGGTAAAAAAGGAACTTGGAGATATTTTACTTCATGTTTTATTTTATGCGCGTCTGGGTTTCGAAGCCGGTGCTTTTGATATTCAGGCAGTTATAGAAGAACAATGTGAAAAGCTGGTGAGGAGACATCCACATATTTATGGCGATGTGCAGGCAGAATCTGAAGACGTGGTAAAGCAGAATTGGGAAAAAATAAAGCTGAAAGAAAAAGGCAATAAATCGGTTTTAGGAGGAGTACCTGCTTCATTGCCTGCTTTGATCAAAGCAATGCGAATTCAGGAGAAAGCACGGGGTGTAGGATTTGACTGGGAGAAGAAAAGCCAGGTTTGGGAGAAGGTAGAAGAAGAAATGCAGGAATTCAAAGAGGAATTTAATGTGGAAGATGGCAAGGAAATAGACAAAGACAAGGCCCAGGCTGAATTCGGCGACCTTATGTTTTCGCTAGTCAATTATGCCAGGTTTATTGATATAAATCCCGAAGAAGCGCTGGAACGAACCAACAAAAAATTTATCAAACGCTTTCAATATTTAGAAGATGGTGCCAAACAGGCAGGTAAAAGTTTATCGGAGATGAGCCTGGAGGAAATGGATGCTTATTGGAATAAAGCAAAGTCATTATAATGATCAGATACAGCTACATTATCATCATGATTTTCTGCTTTAGCTGCCAGGGCATCAGACCATCTCCAGGAAGTAAAGCCTCCGTCAATAAATTTTCGGATCCTTCTATTGTCGCCATTTATGACCTTCAGGATCGGCGGGAAAGTATAAAGTTGTTGGCCTATTTTAACGATGAAAACCCAGTGTATCGGGCCGAGGCGGCTATGGCATTTGCCTCGGTACAAGATTCCGCTGCTTTACAGCCGCTGATCAAACTATTGCATGACCCTGCCGCAGCGGTGAGAAGTGCTTCAGCGTATGCTTTAGGACAGATTGGATCGTCACAGGCTCAAGATGCTTTAATGGAAGCAATTAGTGCCGAAGGGAATCTTACGGGAAAGGCAAATATGTTAGAAGCCTTAGGCAAAATTTGTACAGCCAAAGGCCTGTTATATCTTTCAGACTTTCAGGTACGCAATGATTCTGAAGCAGCAGGGTGTGCGTGGGGAATCTATCGCGCTGGCCTTAGAAATATCGTTTCCTTAGAATCACAAAACAAAGCCGCGACCCTGCTCCAGCCGGCTTCCCCCTACCGCGCCCGTCTGGCAGCAGCGAATTTTTTCTCCCG
Source organism: Marivirga sp. ANT-B6 (assembly GCA_001683905.1). GTDB lineage: Bacteria > Bacteroidota > Bacteroidia > Cytophagales > Cyclobacteriaceae > ANT-B6. The sequence continues at coordinate 27,131 of LXQK01000012.1, read as the reverse complement.
GAGTGTAAATGCTGAGGAGCTACTGCCCCATCAGGCGCAACTTACTGTTAATGCTCATCATGATACTTCTCCCCATGTGAGGCTGGCATCCGTTTTGGCTTTGGGTAAAATTACTGCCATAGAAATTCAGGATACATTAGCTATGCTTTATGAAAGCGATCCAGATTACAGGGTAAGGGTGAGCGCATTGCGTGCCGTGGGAGATACAAAGCCACTGCACCAAGTGCTGTTTCAGGGATTAAATGCAAAAAACCCAAATGTCGCTGTCGTAGCTTCTGAAGTGCTTTTGGCTAATGCCTCGCACATTGACGAAGCGCATTCGTTACTCCCCTTGCTGGATCATCCTAATTCTCGCGTACGGGCTAATATCATAGCGGCATTCTTAAAGTTGGATCCGGAAAAAGGAAGTGCGCTTGCCGCGAATGTAAAAGAGCATATCCAGAAAACGAAAAACAGCTATAAAAAAGCCGCTTTATTGAAGGCGCTTGGTGCAGATCCGGAATCTTACAGGTTTGTAGAAGATCAGACGTTCAATACGAAAGTTCCTGTTGTAAGCACCTATGGTATGGAGTCGTTGATGGCCATGAGATTTAGCAAAGATTTTCCAGATACTTTGGCCCCTCATTTCCGAGAGATTTTTCAACGGGGTATTTTATCTGGCGATATGGCCATGATAGGACTCGCGGCTTCCGCCATCCGAAATCCTCTTTTTACCAAAGACGGCTTTTATAAAGACATAGGCTTTTTGTATACGGCAAAAAATAAGCTCGAACTACCGGAGGATATAGAGACCCTGATAGAGCTTCAAAAGACGATTGATTATGCTGAAGGCGTTCTTGCAGGATCTACCAAACAAAACGTGAAATCAGAAGCTCCCGCCAATCCATACAACCACCCGATAGATTGGGAAGGTGTAAAGAAAGTACCGGTTACCCAAAAGGTAAGCATAGCGACAGATAGAGGAACTATTACATTACAATTAGTGGTGGAAGATGCGCCAGGGTCGGTTATAAATTTTTTAAGTCTTGTACGACAGGGCTTCTATAATGGCAGATTTTTCCACCGGGTAGTACCCAACTTCGTGGCGCAAGGAGGTTGCCCAAGGGGCGATGGCTGGGGTGGTACCGACTACTCCATTCGCTCCGAATTTGCACCGTTAAGTTACGAAGAAGGTTATGTAGGGATGGCTTCTGCCGGAAAGGACACTGAAAGTTGCCAATGGTTCATTACCCACAATCCTACCCCCCATTTAGATGGGCGTTATACTATATTTGCTAAGGTTGCGTCAGGGATGGACATTGTGCACCTTCTCGAGGTTGGGGATAAAATTTTAAAAATTAGCCTTTTGCCCTGATCTTTATGCTTTCCTACTTATTAAAACCTGCCAGCGAAAAGCCCACATCCATTTCATCGTGAAGTTTTTTATTCCGGCCTGACCCAGGATATTCTCCCACTCTTTTTTGTGAAATGCCCTCAGTACGGAAATCGGGCCGTCATTTTGGACCATAGCAGATCGGGAAAAAACCGCTGTAATGTACTTGATGGCATAATAGGCGAACCAGTTTCTCTGCAGATCGTTGATAATGATCCCTATTCTCACCTGGTCCTTTAGCTGGCCAAATAAACAGACCAATTCCTCATCTGTGAAGTGATGTGTAAAAAGGCTGCAATGTATTAGATCATACTTGCGCTGTCTGAATTCGTCAGAAAATATATCAAGCGTTTTATAGGTTATTTCTGAATATTCCGCCGTATTGTTCTGGGCGTAGCCGATGATGTTAGGATTGGCATCAACACCTTCTAAGGCCATTTGAATGTTTTTTTTCCTTCCCCAGTCTGCCATCTTCTTCATGATATCGCCTCCACCGCATCCTAAATCAGCAATGGTTATCGATGCGCCGACTTTTCTATCGTTAAGAAATTTTTGCAAGCCGTCGATACTGATATTATTACCGCCTAATATCCGGTTGACAGCATCCAGTTCGCGAAGCGTCTGATCCATTTCGGCTCCTGCACCATTAAAATCATCCATGATTTCTTTTTGAGTAGAACGATGTCGAAACTTCCCGGTCATGAGTTACTGGATTAGTTATAGTGACTTTTGAGAAGCATGCTTTCCATGGTCAATCCCGGCCCAAAGGCAAAGCTCAATATATTTTTCTTTTCTTCATCAATACCGATGCCGTCCATAATCTCCTTTAACACGAATAGTACTGTTGGTGAAGACATATTGCCGTGTTCCCTGAGTACTTTATAGGCACAGGCATTATCTTGCCGGGTTAAGCCAAGCTCCTTTTCTATGGTTTCAAGTATTTTTTTTCCTCCCGGATGTATAGCAAACAAGTCGATGTTTTTACGGCTGAGGCTGATCTTTTGTAAAAGATTATCAGCAAGCTTCTTTATGCCCAACTTGATAATATCGGGTACATAAGCCGAGAGGCGCATTTCAAAACCAAGACCACCTATGTTCCAGGCCATTTCCTGCTTTCCGGCATAGGCCAGGTCGCAATAAAAATTTTCCAGCGAGAGCGATAATCCCTTTTTTGGTTTCGATGTGAGGATTACTGCAGCGGCACCATCGCCAAATAGTGCATTGGCAAGGAGGTTGTCGTCGTCGTTTTTTTTCTGAAAGTGTATGCTGCATAATTCTACGCATACCAATAACACATTAGCATCAGCATCTGCCCTACAGATTGCATCAGCTACTTTTAAAGCGTTAAAAGCGGCATAACAGCCCATAAAATTAATCGCTGTTCGTTGTACATGGGTGCTTAGTGAAAGGGCTTCCACCAATTCAATATCCAATCCGGGAGCATACATGCCCGTACAGCTTACCGAGATTATATGGGTAATATCTTTATTGGCTATGCCATTGGTACCCTCAAAACAACGATGTGCTGCCTTTACACACAGATCGAGCGCCGAATCTTTGTATAGTGCCATCCTATCGGCTACGTCAGGGAAGGGCTCAAGCTCTCGGGTATTGGGGAAAAAAGTAAAATCACCGTTTTTTTTGCCGTAATCCTCTATGACCGATTGCCGTGACTGTATACCAGACGCCCGGTATAGCACTTTTAGTCTTCGTCGTTCATTTCCTTGCAGATTTAATGCATCAGCCATAAACTCTCCTATCTCTGCTTGTGGAAGAGAATGAAGAGGGTTTGCCGTGCCTATCGCAGTTATATAAGTTTTCAAATGAGTTATATCTTTTAAATAATGATGTACAGGAATGCCCTATTTATTTTTAATTCAACAGTTTTAATCCGTAGGCTTAGTTTTAAGGCGCATGACTGAAAAAAGTAGGCGTTTGGATATAGATCAAAGTGTGTAGTACAAGATACTCGTCACTTAAAGTAAAACCCTTGCTTTTGATTTTCATTCGAGCTATACCCTGTTCTGTCATCATAGAAGGATTATCTCGTCCTATTTGGATAGATCTTCTATATTAAGCAAAAAAGTGATAACTTGTTTTAAATAACCCATTATATGCTCCACAAATCAACATGGCTTCATTTGAGAATTCCTTTTTCTTTCTACTTGATGCCCGTATTTTTATTTGCACTGAGCATTTCACCATCTGCCAACACAGGGTATACGCTGCTGGTTTTTGTTATTCTCCACCTCTTTTTATACCCTGCCAGCAATGGTTATAATAGCTATTTCGATAAAGATGAGTCTAGTATCGGTGGATTGGAAAATCCACCACCAGTTCGAAAAGAACTATATTATACCTCTTTATTTTTTGATCTGATCGCGCTTATCATGGGGGTTTTTATCAGCCTTGAGTTTGCGCTTATGCTGTTGATTTATGGGTTAATTTCAAAAGCCTATAGTCATCCGTCGATCCGGTTAAAGAAATACCCCTTTGGAGGATGGTTGATGGCAGGACTTTTTCAGGGTTTTTTTACTTTTATAATGATTTATATCGGGATCAACCAGCTCACTTTGTCGGCGTCGTTACAGGAGGCGGTTTTATTTCCTGCATTTTTAAGTTCGGTCCTGCTGTGGGGGTCATACCCGATGACGCAGATTTACCAGCACGAAGAGGATTCGCGGAGAGGTGATTATACGTTGAGTATCAGGCTGGGGATCAAGGGCACCTTCATGTTTACAGCGGGTGTTTTTGTACTGGCAAATATTGGCTTCATTTTATTCTTTCTCCAGTACTTCTCCCCCAGAGAAGCAATCCTTTTTCAGGTATTTATTTTGCCTATGCTGCTCTATTTTTTCTATTGGTTTGGAAGGGTAAGAAAGGATGCCAGGGCGGCTAATTTTAAGTCTACGATGCAGCTTAATACGATATCGGCGGTATGCCTAAACATCTTTTTTCTGGTGATATATATAACCCATGCCATTTGATGGGTTATATATGATCAACCGAAACTTTTCCGGGAGCTAAACGATAATGTCTATTTCATCACCTACTTCGTTGAGGAATTTATATTCCGTTACGCCAAGGGAGGAATCTTTGTCTAGTTTAACCCATTTGTAATATTTAAAAAACCATTTCACCTGACGCGACATTACTCCTTTTTTAAAGTAAGCAAATAGGTATGGGTGTAAGGCGATCGTTACCTTGCTGTTGTTTTGCTTGGCCAGGATGTAATCGAGGTTTTTCTCTATTAAATCAGAAACCAGAATTGAGGCCGTTATTTTACCTGTTCCGTTACAGGTAGGGCATTTTTCCTTGGTAGCAATATTCATCTCCGGCCTTACCCGTTGGCGGGTAATTTGCATCAGCCCAAATTTTGTGAGGGGAAGAATCGTAAACCGGGATCTGTCGAACTTCATTTCATCCTTCATCTTGTCGTAAAGCAGTTTTTTATTTTCTGCTTTCTTCATATCGATGAAGTCGATGACAATGATTCCGCCCATGTCTCTCAGCCGAAGTTGTCGGGCAATTTCCTTGGCAGCCTCGATGTTGACACTCACTGCGGTAGCTTCCTGGTCTTTTTCAGCATTAGACTTGTTTCCGCTATTCACGTCTATTACATGCAAAGCTTCTGTATGCTCGATGATCAGATATCCACCGCCGGTAAGGCTTACTGACTGGCCAAATAAAGACTTAAATTGCTTCTCTATACCAAAGCTTTCGAAGATTTTCGCTTTGCCGTTGTACTGCTTTACAATTTTTTCCTTTTCAGGAGCAATCTTATGAATATAGCTTTTTACTTCCTCCAAAATTTGTTTATCGTCCACCGTTATGCTATCAAAAGATTCATTGAGCATATCCCGTAGTATAGATGACGCACGACTCATTTCGCCAATCACCTTATCGCGAGGGTTGGCATTCACCAGCTTTGTGGCGCCGTTTTCCCAGATTTCTACCAGGTTCCGAAGATCCTTGTCGAGCTCAGCTACTTCTTTCTTCGAGGCAACTGTACGGATAATAATACCAAAATTATCTGGCTTGATGGAAGACAGCAAACGCACCAGGCGCTTACGTTCCTCGTTGTCGGTAATTTTCTTGGAGACATTTACTGTATTGGAGAACGGTACTAAAACGATGTAACGTCCTGCAATAGATAACTCGCATGAAAGCCGAGGCCCTTTTGTTGAAATAGGTTCTTTAACTACCTGTACAAGGATCTGTTGATTTTTCGTTAGAACCTGCGTGATTTTACCGAGCTTGTCGATATCAGATTCAAGCTTAAACTTAGATAACTTTAAGGCAGTATTTTTCTTGGAAAGCGCTAGTTTGGTGAATTTATTAAGTGACGAAACCTGAGGACCAAGGTCCAGGTAATGCAAAAATGCATCTTTTTCGTATCCAATATCTATAAATGCGGCATTGAGCCCGGGGATTACTTTTTTAACCGTACCCAGGTAAATATCACCAACCGTAAACTGATTTCCACTCTCATCGTAGTGGAATTCTACAAGACTTTTATCCTTTAAAAGGGCTATACGACATCCATTTTGAGTAGAATTTATAACTAATTCGTTACTCAATACTTTAAGATTAAAGGTTGAAAATAATTTCCTTTCTGATGTGTATAATTAGAAAAATAGCCGGATACCCCATCATTGACATGAAGATATACGGCAAAATATTATTTCTTCTTATGTCTGTTTTTTCTAAGGCGCTTCTTTCTTTTGTGCGTTGCTATTTTATGTCGCTTTCTTTTTTTACCACAAGGCATAATTTTTAAATTTAATGTTAGTGTTTATATTATTTTATATTCTAAATTTTTACAATTCTTCCATATAGCCTTCGATAGCGGCCTGCACTGCAGGGTCTGCATCTGTAAGCTTTACCTTTTCAAACTGTTTCCTGGCCTTTGCCTTTTTTCCGCCCTCAAAATAACCCACGCCCAGGTAAAACTGCGCTTGCAAATTATTGGGATATAGCTCAACCAACTTCTCAAACCTTTCGATGGCCAGGTCATACTGACCAGATTGGATCGACAAAATCCCGAGGTTGAATAGCGCCTGCTCATTATTGGGATCAGTTACCAAAACCTCTCTCAACAACGCAATCCCCTGCATTGGGTTGTCTGTAGACAGATAGGTCATGGCCATATTACTTTTAGCCTCAAGCAATGCCGGATTTACCTCCAACGCGCGTGAATAATATTCACGCGCTTTTTCACCTAAATATGTCAACTTCTTCTGATCGACAGCAAAGCTAAAAGCATCATAATAACTATTGCCCGCCCTTAGCCACGTTTGTTGGCCCGGCTGCAAGGTAGCTATGTGTTCTACATACTTTGCGGCGCTATCGTACCTGCTCATGCTCCTGAACAAGGTTGCTAACGAATCCGCAAATGTAGCACTTTTTTCTTTATTAACGCTATTAAATATATTTTCTCTTAAAACTTTTATATTTTCTTCGTCAGATGCTGATAGGGTGGCACTATGGACTGCTGTGGCAGGAGATTCATCGGGGCCATGGTCGTGGCCGTCGTCGGGGGAGTGTTCTTCTTCAGAAAGTTGTTTTTCCTCGTTATTTACCACAACTTTGGGTAGTAAAAACAAGGCAACAATCAGGGCAAGCGCAATGAATAAAATGAAATAGGGCGATTTGAACATAATAAAAGGCTTAATCCGAACGGTAAAGTAACGGAATAAGCCTTTAATAAGTTTGATTAACTTACGGTTTGTCTAACTTTTTTACTGGATTTTATTCTTTCAACAAAAACTTTTGATGGCTTGAAACTAGGAACAAAATGTTCATCAATAACAATGGCGGTATTTTTGGAAATATTCCTTGCTATTTTTTTAGCTCTCTTTTTGTTAACAAAGCTGCCAAACCCACGAACGTAGATGTTTTCGCCATCAGCCATCGATCCTTTTATCACACTGAAAAAGGCTTCAACTGTAGTTTGAACATCCGCTTTATCGATTCCTGTTTTTTCCGAAATCTGTGAAATTACCTCTGCTTTAGTCACTGTTTTTTTTAATTTAGAGTTTAAATAATTCTTTAAAATACTAAGAACCACCTATTTTGATCTTACAAAGTTATAGGTTGAGGCAGTAAATAAAAAATAAATAACGTCAAAAATATACCTTTGTAAGTTGTGGGTTTAGGCCCGAATAAAAAATGGAAAATAGAACATTGGAACCTTCAAAATTCGCCGCTGGTCTGATCGTCTGGTATGAAAAAAACAAGCGAGATCTTCCCTGGAGGGAGACGACCGATCCATATCGAATATGGCTTTCTGAGATCATCCTACAACAAACGCGTGTACAGCAGGGCTTGCCTTATTATTATAATTTTGTAACAACTTATCCAACAGTAGCTTCTTTAGCCAAGGCGGATGAGCGCGACGTGCTTAGACTCTGGCAAGGGCTGGGATATTACTCCAGGGCTAGAAACTTACATGCCTGTGCAAAAAAAATTGTAGCGGAATATCAGGGTTCATTCCCAAATAATTACCAAGCGTTACTTCAACTGCCAGGGGTGGGAAGTTATACTGCAGCAGCTATTGCCTCTTTTGCATACCATGAAAACGTCGCGGTTTTAGATGGCAACGTCTTCAGGGTGTTGTCGCGAATTTTTGGCATCGACGAGGATATTCTTAGCGGTAGGGGAAGGAAGGTGTTTGAGAGGCTCGCTGAGCAACTGATCAGCGCAGATGACCCTGCCACCTATAATCAGGCCATCATGGAGTTTGGTGCCCTGCATTGTACTCCAAAAATGCCTCAATGCCATGAATGCAGCTTTGAGACAAGCTGTGTGGCTAGCCAGCTACAAATGCAACACCTGCTGCCTGTGAAGATCTCTAAAGTAAAGGTGAAGAAGCGTTATTTACATTATATCATTGTACACCACCAGGAAAAAATCTTCATGAAAGAAAGAATCGGTAAAGACATTTGGAGTGGACTTTACGATTTCCATGCGATAGAGGAAACTGAACTTCATGAGAATTTTGTTCCAAACGATGATTTTTTAAATGAATTAGTGGCCAATCAGGCTTTTTTGTTCGAAAAATCGTCGAACTATAAACACGTACTTACACATCAGATTATTCATGCAAAATTTTACCACTATCAATTGGAGGATAAAAAAACAGCCATGAGTGTAACAAATAAGTACGGTTTCGGATTGTATAATTCTGAGGAAATTAATTTATTGCCAAAGCCTATTTTAATTGTTAATTATTTGAACGGAAGGAATTTTTAACTAATTTTATAAGACAATATTTTTTTAACTCAAACGAAAGACTATGGCTGGGGTAAATAAAGTAATTTTGATTGGAAATTTAGGTGCAGACCCTGAAGTGAGGCATTTGGAAGGAGGCTCCGTTGTGGCCAATTTTAACATTGCCACTTCAGAAACTTATAATAAGAATGGTGAGAAGGTAACACAAACCGAGTGGCACAGGATAGAGCTCTGGGACGGCCTGGCAAAAGTGGCCGAACAATACTTGAAAAAGGGGCAGTCGGTTTATATAGAAGGTAAACTTCGTACCGATAGCTGGCAGGATAAAGAAGGTAATAACAAATACACGACGAAAATCCGGGGTCTCAACATGACGATGCTCGGTGGCAAAAATGGTGGCAGCGAATTTGACCAAGGTAATGCAGGGAGTGCTAGTGAAGGCAATAAAGCCTTTGTCCAGGACTCGGAAGAATCTGATGATCTGCCATTTTAGATTTTACTTAAACACTAAATTTTGGAATCTACATTAGATGACCCTTTCCCGGGTGGTTTTTTTCTATACCAGACGGGGAGCCTATGTTTTCGAAGCATTCATTTGCTTATTCAACTAACTGAAACTACGGATACACCCTTACTATTTTATATTGTAAACGGCCTCATCCTGACGTCGTTACTGTTGATGTCTGCTTTGATATCCGGATCTGAGGTTGCTTTTTTCTCGCTGTCGCCTGACGAAGTAGCACGATGCAAGACGAGTAGCGACTTTGCTGAGCAACGTCTTGTCAGCCTTCTGGATCATCCTAAACGACTTTTAGCCACAATCCTTATCATCAACAATCTGGTAAACGTTGCCTTTGTTACCTTGTCTACCTTTGTATCCTGGGAAATCGTAGGCTCAAAGACAACGGAAGGCGCGGTTGTAGCAATTCTTACTTTTGTGGTGACATTTGCCATCGTATTCTTTGGAGAAGTTGTACCCAAGGTGTATGCCAATCAAAACAATTTGTACTTTGCAAAAAAGGTATCGCTTTTTCTTAAGGGTGCCGACTATGTGTTCAGGCCTTTATCATGGGTGTTGTTGAATTTGAGCTACTTTATAGAAAAAAGAGTGGTTAAAAGAGGCTATAACATTTCTGTGGATGAGCTCAACCATGCCTTGGAAATTACAGGAAATAGCTCTTCGGAAGAAGAAAAGGGCATTCTTAAAGGTATTGTCAATTTTGGAACCCTTTCTGTTCGGCAGGTGATGCGGTCCAGACTTGATATAACTGCCTTTGATATCGATTCAGATTTCCACGAACTGATGGATCGTATCAACAAGAGTGGGTACTCCCGAGTACCGGTTTATCGGGAAACGATCGACAAAATTGAAGGAGTATTATACATCAAGGATTTGCTTCCTTTTCTTGAAAATGAGGAAACATTCGAATGGCAAACTTTACTGAGACCGGGGTTTTTCATTCCTGACAGTAAAAAAATTGATAGCCTACTAAAGGATTTTCAAGATAAGCGCGTGCATATGGCCATCGTTGTTGATGAATACGGCGGAACTTCAGGGTTAATTACTTTGGAGGATATCATTGAGGAAATCGTCGGTGAGATTAATGATGAATTTGATGATGATGACATTGCTTACAATAAGCTGGATGAGAACACCTATATTTTTGAAGGCAAAACATCGTTGAACGATTTTTGCAAAATTGCCAATGTCGATCCAGTAATTTTTGAAGATATCAAAGGAGAAAGCGAATCCCTCGGTGGTTTGCTTCTGGAAATGTATTCGAAGTTACCTCGGGCCGGGGAAAAGGTGACATACGATCGATTTGTCTTTACCGTTGTTTCAGTTGATACCCGGCGTATAAAACGGGTGAGGATTTTCATTAAAGAAGTAAGTGAGAATCTTTCCTGATTATGATTAGCTTTATGTTATGATCCAAGAGTACATACGTAAGATTACCCTCTGCTTGTTGGCAGCACTATTATTTTCAGCCTGTTCAGAAGACTATCTTCCCAAGCCAAAAGGTTACAACAGAATAATATTACCTGCACCTGCTTACCAGTCATTGGCCGATACCTTACCTTATCAATTTGAATTCTCGCGATATGCCAGATTAAGCAAAGATTCTTCACCGTACGCGGAAAAGTATTGGCTGGATATTGTGTATCCGCAAATGGGCGCGAGTGTACAAATCACATACAAGCCCATCAATAATAACCAAAAGTTGCTGGAGCAGTATTTGGGCGATGCCTACAAGCTTACCTCCAAACACCAGGTGAAGGCCTATGCTATTGAAGAAACCGCGTTGATAACGCCGAGTGGAAAAACCGCAATGGTAGCTGAGTTAAGCGGTGAAGTGCCGAGTCAGTTCCAGTTTATCATGACCGACTCTGTACAACATTTCCTACGGGGGGCGCTTTATTTCGAGACGGCTACAAAAAATGATTCGCTCGCACCCGTGATAGAATATATTAAAGCAGACCTTGTACAGCTCATCAATACGCTGGAGTGGAGGGAAAAAAAGGAGACGCCAGGGGGTAAAAGATAAATGGCCAGTTTCTTTGAGACGAAGATAGAATTTTTAAAAGGCGTAGGACCACAAAAAGCTGCTCTTCTCAATACAGAGTTAAATATCTTCACCTATGGGGACCTGATCCAGCATTATCCATTCAGGTACGAAGATCGGTCTAAAATCTATAGGATTTCAGAAATAAACGAGGATATACCGAATATTCAGCTTTATGGTGAGGTCCGGCATATAGAATTGGTGGGCTCTGGTCTAAAAAAACGCCTTGTTGTACAACTGGCAGATTCGTCGGGAACCATTGAACTTGTTTGGTTCAAAGGGATCAACTGGGTGGTAAAAAAATTGAAGCCGGGGACAGCATATCTTGTATTTGGTAAACCAGTGCGCTATGGAAGTAAATACAATATAGCACACCCTGAAATTGATATTCCGGGAAACCAGCAAACCGGCGGGCTTCATTATCAACCTATTTATTCGACGACAGAAAAACTGAAGCGTAGGTTGCTCGACAGTAAAGGTATCGCCATGCTACAGGAAGCTTTGCTGAAGCTCGCTTTCGCGCACATTCCTGAAACCTTGCCCTTACCCATAATGAATGGTTACAAGCTATTACCCAAAAAAGACGCGGTAGTACAAATACATTTCCCCTCTGATTCGGTGCAGCTTCAGGCAGCCCAGTTTCGGCTAAAATTCGAAGAGTTTTTCTATATTCAACTGCGGCTATTGAAGTTAAGGCTTACACGCATTGAAAAATACAAAGGGATTGTGCTCACCAACACCCAGCTGATTAAGGATTTCTATCATGATCACCTGCCCTTTACCCTTACCGACGCACAAAAGCGTGTTATCAAGGAAGCCTATCATGATATGCGCTCCGGGAAGCAGATGAATAGGCTATTGCAGGGCGATGTAGGAAGTGGTAAAACCATGGTTGCTTTTATCTGTATGTTGCAGGCTGTCGGTAGCCAGGCGCAGGCAGCACTCATGGCTCCCACTGAAATACTCGCGGACCAGCATTTCCAGGGTTTAAAGGCATATGCAGAAAAAATTGGCATTCGTATCGCTAAGTTAACAGGGTCCACCAAAAAAAAGGACCGTAGGATACTACACGAAAAGCTTCAATCTGGCGAAACCAATATCCTGGTAGGAACCCACGCCTTACTTGAGGATGAGGTGCAATTCCATAAACTGGGACTGGCTGTTGTCGATGAGCAGCATCGATTTGGTGTGGCACAGCGGGCTAAGTTGTGGCAGAAAACCGACAATATCTATCCGCATGTGCTGGTCATGACGGCTACACCCATACCGCGCACGTTGGCTATGACATTGTACGGGGATCTGGATGTGTCTGTCATAGACGAACTGCCGTCGGGACGAAAACCCATAAAAACGGTTCATTTTTTTGATTCGGCCAGGTTGCGGTTGTTTGGGTTCCTAAAAGAACAAATCGCCCTGGGTAGGCAGGTATATATCGTATATCCGCTAATAGAAGAGTCTGAAAAATTGGATTACAACAATCTGATGGAAGGGTACGAAAGTATTAGCAGGGCTTTTCCAGGGGTGCCTATTAGCATAGTGCATGGTAAAATGAAGCCAGAAGACAAGGATTTTGAAATGCAGCGTTTTGTCAGGAATGAAACCAAGATAATGGTGGCCACCACTGTCATAGAAGTTGGGGTGAATGTTCCTAATGCGTCCGTAATGGTGGTCGAAAATGCCGAACGATTTGGCCTGGCTCAGTTGCATCAGTTGCGTGGCCGTGTCGGTCGGGGTGCCGATCAGTCATATTGTTTCCTAACAACAGGATACAAGCTAAGTAAAGAGGGCCGGTTACGCATTAACACCCTGGTACAAACCAACAATGGATTTGAGATTGCCGATATAGACCTGAAATTACGTGGTCCAGGGGAAATAACCGGCACCCAGCAGAGTGGGGTTTTGGATTTATTGATTGCAGATCTGGGAAAAGATGGCGATATTTTGCAACAAGCGAGGCAAGCCGCACAAGCACTCTTAGCTGTGGATCCTGAACTTAACAACGCAGAAAATGCACCAGTACGCCGCCAAATCGATGCGCAGAAGAAGACCGCCATTAACTGGAGTAGAATAAGCTAACTGTACTGAGCAAATAGATTATTGCAGTAAAGTAACAAGCCCTTTCCAATTTTTTTTAAAAACGATAATTATATAAAGTTCTTCTAAACAATAACACCCCCTTTTGTCTTTATTAGTATAGATTAAAGACGTATCCTTATTAACGCTTTTTATCTGCTTTTTACATTTTTTAAGTGGCCGCTTTTGCTGGCCTAATTTATTTATTTAACAATTTTTAATTAATCACAGTATTATGGCAGAAATAGAAATTCAAAAAAAGAAAAACAACAACATTTGGCCCTGGATTATTGGACTGATCATCGCCGCTATCTTAGTATGGCTTCTCATTGAAGCTTTTGACGACGACAATATCGACGACGAACCTGCCACAACCACTGAGACTATTGGAAGCGAGCCGGGTGCGGTAGCTATCATTAGCGATGAAATGCCAGATGAGGTAGAAGAATATGTAACCTTTGCACAGCAGGAAACTGACGGCGAAATGGATCTAAGCCATGCCTATACAAGTGAAGGAATTATGAAACTGGCCGCTGCGCTTGATGCCCTCGTAGAACAAAAGGATATTGAAGGGGCAGAAATTGATGCAAAGAGAAGTAAGATGAAGCGTAAAGCCAATTTTATCCGACAAAATGAAGCATCAACGCAGCATGCCGATAGCATAAAAAGCGCTTTTGCTGCCGCTACTGATTTAATGATGTCCATTCAGCAGGCTAATTATCCAAATATGAATCAGCAGGTAAATGAAGTGAAAACAGCAGCAGATGCTATCCAGCCAAGCGAAATGACGCTAAATCAAAAAAATAGCGTAAAGACATTTTTTGAAAAATCGAGCCAGGTTGTAGAATCAATGGCTTCTACCAACAAAAGTAATTAATATAGATTGAAAACACAGAAATTATGGAAAATGACAATAGAATAAATCGTAACGAAGAAGAAAAAAATAGACATTTATATGCCTTAAACGAGTTGGATGATTATGAAGTAGATGATAACGACCCAGATGTTAGGGGTTGGGATGTGCTTGATGAGCATGGAAACAAAATGGGAAAAGTAGAGGAGCTAATTGTAGATCCTAAGCAAATGAAAGTACGCTATCTGGTTGTGGATGTTGAAACATCTATGAAGGATGGTGGTCGAAGTACGAGTTCTGTTGATTATACGGGGAGCGACAGCGATCTAAGCAAGCGGTCGAAAGGCTCATATATAAGTGATCAAGATGATGACAGCAGCCGTTCTGAAGGATTTTTTTCACAAAACAAAGCCATAGAGGATGATGATTCAAATCGGGATGTGGGTTTTGGAAACAGCGACTACGACAAGGCCAAGGATCGTTCGATGGAAACGCGCAGTAGTGCAGAAATGCATGGTGATAGGAATATAGGTGATGAAAGTGCAACCGGAGGAGGGTTTGATCTGAATGATAGGGACAGAACCGGTGATTTACATAAGTCGGGTCGTTCGGCAGGAGATGCCTCCGAGATTGATACATCTGGTCTTGGTGATTCAAATATTAATGCTGAAAGCGACCGGGATATGGAAACCAGAACGTCTGCAGATTTCGGAAGTGAAAGAGATACCAACAGTGGCATTAGGATGGATAATGAAGAATCTTCACTAGAAACCGAACCAAGAGGTGCGGCACGAGCGTCGGATTTGGATAGCAATTTCGGCGATAGAGACTTGGAAGATACGGAGAGAATGAGAGAGGAAAATCTGGCTGAAGTAGAGAAGAATCGTGACAGAGATGTAAATCGTGGAAGAGGTTTTCACGCTGGTGGAAATGGTGGTCAGGATAATGAACGTTCAGGCTCAGAACGGATGGGGAGCCAACAAAATAAGGAAAAAAGACTATTGATTCCTATTGGGTATGCAAAGCTGGATGAGGAGGATGATAAGGTTCTCATACAGAAACTTGACTTTAGTAATATTCATGATTCGCCTGAATATGGAGGTGGACCAGTTTCCAGAGATTATGAGACCAAATTGAGAAAGTATCTTGATAAGGATATGTCGACAGATTCCGAAAATAGCTATTCTTCGAATGAGTTTTATAACCATCAGCATTTCGATGAGAGTATGTTTAAGAGCGCCAGAAACCCAAGGCGGGGTCAAAAAGGTACCGGTGACTACCTCAACAATAAGTAGAACAATCGCTTTCATAAAGGGCTGCTTTTTATAAAGTAGCCCTTTTTGCATTTGGTGGAATTCGATCCATGTAATCAAAAGCTACGTAGCAAAATAATAGCTTGATATTTGGAAGAAAGTTCTTTAGAAGTTAATCGATCTTTGCATCATTCCCGATAAGATGAAATTAAAAATAAGTACAAAAGTCCAACAAGATTTCCTAAAGGTCAAGGACGGATTTAACGAGCAGCTTTTTCTTCGGCTGAATCCACCATTTCCATTTGTAAGGCTGCTCCGTTTTGATGGGTGTGAAAAAGGGGACTTGGTAAGCATCGAGCTGGATTTCGTTTTATTTAAGCAAATGTGGGAAAGTCAAATCATTGAAGATTCTCTCGACGACTCCAAGTTCCATTTCATTGATGTAGGTGACAAACTTCCATTTTTTCTTAGTAAATGGAAGCATACGCATATCATCAAAAGGATAGAAGGTGGAAGCGAGATCATAGACGATATAGATTTTTATGCTTACAACCTACTGTTCACGTGGGTACTTTATCCGATACTATATCTTCAGTTTTTATATAGAAAGCCTATTTATCGAAAAGTATTCGGTTAATACGCTTACGAAGTGAAACTTTTTATGGTTTGATTTACGAAATAGTTTATTCAGATCGTATTAATTATTAAATTAGTCAGTAAACGGAGGTGTGATGTGGCGGGTTTAAATCAGAGTTTATCAAAGTTAATTGTCATAGCATTTTTATGTTGTGAGTTACAACCTTGCCTTGCTCAATCCTTTGGTTTTCAGCTTCCTCCGGGTAAAAAATGTGTTGCCTTTCCATTTGAGTCTATCAATAACCTTATTGTAATACCAGTGACCCTCAATGGGGTTTTACCGCTTCTATTTATATTGGATACGGGTGTGCGATCAGCCATCCTTATGGATAAAACAATGACTGATTTTTTAAAAATCAAGTATTCCAGAAGCATTGAATTGGTAGGGGCTGCCGGCGGCCAGGGCATTACCGCTCTTGTGGCTAATGACATGTCTTTTCATCTACCCGGTGCTGACGGGAAAAACCAGTCGATGCTCGTACTCGAAGAGGATTATCTTCAATTGAGCAATAGTCTTGGTAAAAATGTACACGGCATTATCGGCTATGATGTTTTCAGTCGATTCATCGTCGAAATCGATTACCAAAGGCGAGTACTTACTTTGCATGAACCAACCTCATTTAATGTGAGAAAGTCATTTGAAGCGATTCCTATTACTATCGAAGACTCTAAACCTTATCTAAACGCGGAGATTATGCAATTCAATGGCAGCATCATTACGACTAAATTGATGATGGATACAGGGGCGAGCCATTCTCTGTTGTTGCATCAATCTGATAGAAATGATATTTTACTTCCGGAGATCAATCTGGACGCTAATTTGGGTCGTGGTTTGGGTGGAGACATCAATGGCCATATCGGACGCATCAAGACGTTAGAATTCGACAAGTTTATGTTCGAGGGCGTGATTGCCTCCTATCCTGATGAGGAAACATACATCGACATCATTGCACGAACGGCCAGACAAGGGACACTCGGAGGAGGTATATTCACCAGATTTCATGTTATTTTTGATTATTTCAACCACAAAGTTTACCTACGTAAAAACAGCGGTTATAAAGGTAAATTTGATTACAATATGAGTGGCATGGAGTTTATAACTTTAGGAGCAAAGCTAGATATCATTATCGTAACTGAAGTACGCAAGAACTCTCCCGCCGCAAAAGCTGATATCAGAAAGGGTGACATTATTGAAAAATTCAATAGCAACCAGGGTGATCAGCTAAGCCTTGCTTATATCAACAACCTGGTTCGGTCTAAGCCTGGTAAGCGCATAAGGATGAAAATACGACGCGATAACCAGTATATCAAGAAAAAATTTCGGTTGAAAAGACTGCTGTAAAATCTAAAGCGTCACGATGCTTCTTTTTCGTTGAAGAAATTGAGCACCTTCGATTTGTTTTTGTAATAGGTGTTAAATAGAAATCTCTGGGTCTTCGAATACCTGATGGCGTTAAAGATACTTCTGGCGATACGATCAGTAGTCAAATTTTCCTTTAGTACAAAATCCTGAATGCCTGCAGAAAAGCTTTCACTTCGGTTTGAGTTTTTCATTAACGTAACTGGGATAGCAGCTGTCCGTTCATCCCCACGCAGTTGCTCCATAAACGTCCTGATGTTCTCTCTTTCCACATTATCATCCAACACAATACATCGTGGTTTAAATTTTATAGCTTTCAGAATACTGTCATGAATATTAAAGGCAATTTCTGTCTTAAACTTCTTCTTGCTAAAGTTATTTAAAGCGTCATATATTGGACTCAATTCTATAGGATTATTTCCTATCAATAGAACCCGAATGGATCCCTTGATGATCCTTTTGGCACGCGGTAGCCTGTCTGCATCGGTTAATTGAATAGCACCCATATCTTTGAAAATTGGTAGAATTTATATTTATACAACGCTTCACAAGTAGAGAATGTTAAGCGGGATGACATATATTTTTCACAGTAATATTTAATTTATTTCTCCTTTAACGTTCGGTTAAACTTATACTGTGACAATTGACGTGTCGACTGTCAAAGGCTTGCATAATATATATACTTTTCGACGTATATATGGTAATGCATCAGACGAAAATAAATAACAAATTTTTATCGCCAGCGTGCTTTTGGTATTGGAGAAGCCTTTGTCAGTGTTGCCGTTTAATGCTTTTAGTGGTATAATCCCTAGGGTTAATACCAGCTTCCGGGTGTTTGACAGTTTTACATCTCAAAAAGCAACATTTAATTGCACAGCATTTAATCATAATTTATTTAACTTAGCGTTTCATACATTGGGTGAGGTTATGGAGGTAATCAAGCCTGAGATACCGAAATTAGATATTCGTAAAAGCGGAAAGAAAAAATAAAAATCATTCATGGAAGAGCTAACAGATAGAGACGTCAGAAAAGATCACCAGGCAAAGATAAATCAAGTATTCCAGGAGGTGGGGAAAGTTGTGGTAGGGCAAGAGTATATGATAAATCGATTGCTGATAGGCCTATTTACCCAAGGGCATATTCTATTGGAAGGTGTGCCTGGATTAGCTAAAACACTAACCGTAAATACCTTAGCGAAGGTGTTGCACCTCAACTTTCAACGCATTCAGTTTACGCCAGATCTGATGCCTTCAGATCTCGTAGGTACCATGATCTATAACCAGCAAATCTCGGAGTTTCAGGTGAAGCAAGGACCAATTTTCTCAAACCTGATTCTTGCTGATGAAGTCAACAGATCACCTGCAAAAGTTCAGGCAGCTTTGCTGGAGGCCATGCAGGAAAAGCAAGTAACCATCGGCGAAACGACTTTTCTTCTAGACAGGCCCTTCCTGGTATTGGCAACACAAAATCCAGTGGATCAGGAAGGTACTTATCCCTTACCAGAGGCTCAGATGGACAGGTTTATGATGAAGGTTTACGTAAACTATCCTTCAAAGGAATCTGAACTGGAGGTAATGCGAAGGATGTCTAACTTAAGCTTTAAAGGAGAGGTAAATACCATTCTTACAAAAAACGATATCTTCCAGATAAGGGATGAGATCAACCAGGTCAATATTTCTGATTCGCTGGAAAAGTACATTGTGGAACTCGTTTTTGCAACACGTAAACCTGCCGATTACGGTCTGCATGATGAGGCCAATTATATTCAGTTTGGTGTTTCGCCAAGAGCAAGCATCAACCTGAACCTGGCTGCAAAGGCCATTGCCTTTTTTGATAACAGGGATTATGTATTACCGGAGGACATCAAAGAAGTTACACCAGACGTTTTTAACCATCGAATTATCCTGAATTATGAAGCTGAAGCAGATGGTGTCAATACAAAGGACCTGATCCGAAACATATTGAATAAGGTGCCAATCAATAAGTAATCAACTTGGGGGGTAAAGGTCTTGCTCAGCTAAAAGCATGAAGCTGTTAAATTCCGGGCCGGTATGTGTTGGCTTCACATTTACGTCCCCTATCGGTTCAAGTATCTCTTTCAGGTGAAGCGGTAATGTAATAGTGCCTCCTTTATAGATGCCTTCTAATACGGGTTTGCCATAATAGTTCTGGTAGTCTATTAGTTTAAAACGTGTATTTTTTGGTAAAACAGCCGATAGATCAACGTTGATTGTTGGTTTTTCCTCCGGATTTAGGACTGTAATTGTCGCTTTTTTGTGGTCATATTGATTAGGCTGAACCTTCACAAGATCAGTCATTTTAAGTTGGTTGTCCGCTACCTCCAGGTTTTCAAATCCTTCTTTTACCACCAGCAGCCTGCCACCCAGGATGATATTATTCTTAATGACCACAGATTTCTTATTTTCTTCAATATAACCTACCTCAAAGCCTCTGCCTTCTCCACGATGATAGGTGATGTTGTCGGTGATTACCAAACCGTCGATGGTCTTGCTTCTACCAGAGCCCCCGAAAAATATATTCCTTTCAGCTCCATGCTTGCTTAAGTTACCTCCCTCAAAAGCAACGTTATTCTTTACGATAAAGCCTTCTATTTCACCGTATCCGTTAATTTGATGCCCCATGCTATTGTGAAAAACATTATTGGCAATTACTTTGGGTTTAGAAACATTGTTATTTCTTATGTAGATAGCATGTCCATGACCACGGTCGGAGCCATCCCAGCCATTCATCATAAAAAGGCAGCCATACAACAACGTATTATTGGATTGCGCCAGCCATAGGATACCATTGCTGGTGAGGTTATGAAAAACACAGTTGATCACCTTAGAATTGGTGGCGTAGAGATACATACCTGATCGCGTGTTGATTCCCATACTTTTACCGGTAGTACCCTCCGATACCCGATGTTGGATAGTACTGGTAAAGGTGAAGTCTCTGAATATGATGTAATCCCCCGACAATTTTATGGCACATGTTAATTCGTTTTTTACTTTCCTTGGGAAGTTGGTATCAAATATTACCTTTTCCTGCTGATACGGCATGACAACAATAGGTGCATTTTCGGTTCCATAGAGTTGCACCCAATAACTATCATTAATAGTACCTCCGCGTATCGCAATGGTGTCCCCGGGCTGAATTTTTTTAGGATTTATACCACCTCCGGATCCGAAAATGGTTTTTAAGTCATAAGGATGCTCCAACGTGCCGTTGCCATCTCTGGACCCATCACTAGCTCCAATCCACATCGTGGCCAGCGTATCTGCGGAAGATGCCACAATAATTATTAAAGAGAATAGCGCATAGATTGCTTTCATATGTATCTATAACGAAAAAATAGACCTTCATTGTTTCAAACAGCCGAGATACCCCAAAAACGAAGGTTTATGATATTTTCTTAAACTTGAGGTAATATACGATGGCTGGTTTTAACAATATGGTAATGTAATATAAGCCCTGACTTAACAAATATTACTCAACTTTGCGGAAGTGAATAACAAACTAAAACTTACACAATGAAAAGATTTTCGTACCTATTTTTAATTATGGCCACCCTTACGGTCGGTTTTTCGGCTTGCGATAAGGATGATGATCCTACGGTTGCAGCACGGCCAACTATCACTGTTCCCACTGGAACAACTGTACAGGTTGGCAATGAAACCACATTAGCGTTTAGTGTTAATGCACCTGGAAATGTAAAAACTATAACTGTGCAGGCATCTGCTGGGACAGCTTCAATAACAAACTTAAATGACCTTACAGGTAAGACATCCGGAACTGTCAACGTAGCCTACACGGCTCCTGCCACTGCCGGAAGCCAGACCATCACGCTAACAGTGAATGACGCACAGAGTCCTTCACTAACAGCCACTGAAGCCGCAACAGTAAGTGTCACGGAAGCTCCCGTGGTTGAAAAGCCTATCGTGGAGGTTCTGAACAGCGCCAATGGTACAGGTACAGTGACATGGACAGCAGACAATATTTATATCCTACGGGGTTTTGTTTATGTTAATGATGGACAAACTTTAACCATAGAGGCAGGAACAGTTGTTAAAGGACAGCCAGGTCAGGGAGCCGGCGCCAGTGCGTTAATCATAGCACGTGGGGGTAAAATAATGGCAGTAGGCACTGAGGAAAATCCAATTATCTTCACCGCTGAGGATGACGATACGGAAGATCCTGATGATCTCGCTGTAAACGCCAGAGGGCTCTGGGGTGGATTAATTGTGCTGGGAAAAGCGCCTATCAACCATGTGGCTACCCAAACAATAATCGAAGGAATACCTGAAACAGAAGCAAGAGGGATTTATGGTGGCAACGTTGCAGACGATAATTCTGGTAAATTAAAATATATTTCTATCCGTCATGGGGGAACACTTATAGGTGCCGCCAACGAGATTAACGGCTTAACCATGGGTGGTGTAGGTTCAGGAACAGAGATATCATATATTGAAGTATATGGTAATGATGATGACGGTTTTGAGTGGTTTGGAGGTACGGTTAACACGAGTTACCTAGCTTCTATTTATAATCAGGACGACGCTTTTGATTGGGATTTTGGTTATAGAGGACAGAACCAGTTTTGGTTCGCTTACCAGGTGCCTGACTTTGCTGGTTCTGATCGTGGAATGGAGCTTGACGGAGCTCACAGTGACAACCTGGGATCAGACGTTTTCTCTCAGCCAACCGTCTTTAACATGACTTTAATTGGAACTGCTACCCAATTAGGTGCCACTCCAGGTGGGGCACCAGCTATCTTTATGACTGAAGGGAATGGCGGGTTTATTAGAAACAGCATCATAACCCAATTTAGGTCAGGTATTAATCTTACTGATGTTGGTGCACCAGGTAAGAATACAAGAGATCGATTAGAAAATGGTGAGCTAGTATTCTCGAACAACATTTTTTGGAGCATAGGTGCCTACACTACTTTAGATCAGGTTGCTGAGGGTTTAGCGCCACTTGCTACCCATCTTACGGCAAATGCCAATACGTATGAAAACCCAGCTTTGGGCGGTATAGCAGTCAACGCTTTAAACCCGATACCTGCAACTACGGGTCCTGCCTATAGTGGTTTGGCTGCTTATCCCGCTGCTCCTGTCAACGGCTTTACCTACGAAACGGTAACTTACAAGGGCGCTTTCGGAAGTAACAATTGGTTGATTGGTTGGACAGCAGCAGATGCCTATGGCCTTTTTGAGTAATCCTTTTTAACCTTTTTACCCTTTACAGATATGGCAAAGAACTTATGCAAGTTCTTTGCCATATTAATTTAATGTTATTTCATTTTCGCAAATAATGTTAAAAATTAACATTTACATAAAATACCAATAACTATGGGAAAATGTTAAGACCCTACCTTTGCATAAAATTTTGATAAATGATGCGTTTTCTAACATTAATCTTACTTCAGGTTATTTTCATTGCCCAAGTGTCTGCCCAAACGGGTACGATCAGGGGCCAGGTCATTGACGATAAAACAGGCGAACCATTAATTGGCGCTACCGTCATTATAAGCGCAACAGCCAATGGTGCAGCTACTGATCTGGATGGAAAATATTCCATCAATAATGTTAGCGCTGGTACGCATGCGTTAACTTTCTCATTTGTTTCATATCAGGCTAAAACAATCGAAGCTGTTGTGGTAAATAGCGGAGAGGTCACGATTCAAAATATACGATTAACCGATGAGACCATTGGTCTAGAAGAGGTGGTTATCCAGGCTGAGGCCATCAAAAACTCTGAGTCTGCATTGCTTACAATACAGCGCAAATCAAGCCTCGTCATGGATGGAATTTCCTCTGAGCAATTTGCCCGTAGCAATGACAATGATGCAGCAGCTGCCATGAGGCGCGTCACCGGTGTGTCTGTTGAAGGAGGGAAATATGTTATCGTTCGGGGCCTGGGTGATAGGTATAGCAAAACATCGCTGAACAATGCTGAAATACCAGGGCTGGATCCTAATAAAAATGCCGTTCAGATGGATTTGTTCCCGTCTAACCTCATCGATAACCTCGTAGTTTACAAAACATTTTCCCCGGAATTGCCGGCCAGCTTCAGTGGTGGATTTGTAAACATTACTACGAAAGACTTTCCAGACAGGCTTACCATTCAAGCCTCGACTTCGCTGGGATATAATACAAATGCAACTTTTAACAAGTCATTTTTATCCGATACACAGGGAAAAACTTTTTTTGCTGGTTTTGACGATGGAACACATGCGCTTCCCGATATTTTAAACGGGCCAATTCCTGCCCCTTCGGTAAGAGATGAGCAGCAAGCTTTAGCCCTTGACGCCGCCTCGAAGGCCTTTAACACAAGTTTCGATCCTGTTAAAAAATTGCCTTTCCTGAACCAAAGCTATTCTTTCTCTGTAGGTAATCAAAAAACCTTATTAGGAAAGCCTTTGGGTTTTATCGGGGGAATAAGTTACCAACGAAGCTATGAATTCTACGACAATGGAAAAACGGGCAGATATTTTCTTCCGGGTTCAGTAGATGCGCCAGAATTGATCACTTTAAGGGAGTTTTCAGATACCAGAGGCGTAGAATCGGTACTGTGGGGCGCTTTGCTCAATACAAGCTATAAAATCAGTTCAAATCATAAGATTGGGTTAAACTTGTTGAGAAACCAAAGCGCAGATGCATCTTCAAGATTTCTTCAGGGAACATTTCCTGCCGATGCCAACAATGAACAGGAGGAATTACAAAACCGTGCCATACAAAATGTACATAGATCATTAAGCTCGGCCCAATTAAAAGGAGACCATGCCCTGGGGGATGCAAATAATCCTATAAAAATCAACTGGCTTACAGCCTATACATATTCTACACAGGATGAACCGGATCTGCGATTTTTTAACAATGTAATTGTTCAGGCGCCAGAAGGCACCTCGTATAGAACTTTTGAAAATGCCTCAGGCAACCCTGGCCGATATTTCAGAAATTTGAACGAAACCAATATTGATTTAAAACTTAATTTTGAAATTCCCGTTTCGCTGGGGTCAGGCTTAAGTTCCAAAGTTAAATTCGGTGGCGCATACCTGGAGAAGGACAGAGATTTTGAGGAAACCATTATCGAATATAAATCCAATAGCAACACACAGCCCTACGATGGCAACATTAGTGATTTCTTCGCGGATTCGAATTTGGGTTTGGTAGCCATTCAACAAACCAATGCGGGCCCTCGATATAGATATGGCATTACCGTAGGCAAAAACGAATCTCTTGGCGGTAGTTATACAGGAAACGAAAAAGTGCCGGCTGCATATGCCATGATAGACCTGCAGGTAAGCAAGTCGTTGAAAATAAGCACTGGTGCAAGGTATGAGCAAACGAATATTTCTTTATCTAATGCCAGCGAATTCCTTGCTGAAGATCAAAGGTTCGCCAATGTCAAAAATGACGACATTTTACCTGCTATCAATATCACGCAGCAGCTAAAAGAAAACATGAATTTGAGGTTAGCTTATGGAAGAACCATCGCGAGACCTACTTTTAGAGAATTAGCAAGGTATACAACCTTTGACTTTCTTGGGGACGCGGAAGTTACTGGAAATCCAGACCTGGAAAGGACTGTAATTGATAATATTGACCTGAGATGGGAGCTATTTCCAGAGGCAGGTGAGATAATTTCTATAAGTGGTTTCTATAAGAACTTCAGCAATCCTATAGAGCGAGCGACGAGTCCTTTTAATAATGAGCCTAAGGATGGTTTGAAATTTCTATACCGTAATGTAGACCAGGCTACCGTGTATGGGATGGAATTTGAAATAAGGAAAAGTCTGGGCTTTATGGGAGGCTTCATGAATAATTTCAAAATAGGATCTAATGTATCGTTAATCAAATCTGAAGTAGATATCAACGAAGCAGAGTTAGCAATTATCAGGGTGAACGATCCGGAGGCTTCATCGAAAAGAGAGCTGTTCGGCCAGTCTCCTTATATTGTGAATGCCTTTCTTATGTATGGCATAGAAGGGTTCACAGCAAACCTTTCATATAATGTCCTGGGCCAACGACTAACAGTCGTAAGTACAGGCGGTACGCCCAATATTTACGAGCAGCCCAGGAATGTATTAGATTTGGCCGTTACCAAAAGAATTGCTGAAAAGTTCAGTGCGAAGCTAGCCTTCCAAAACATATTGAACCCAGCCTATAAATTTACCCAGGAGCATAACGATATAGAGTACATCTACCAGTCATACAATACAGGTAGAACAGTTTCTTTGGGTGTATCGTATCTGTTAGAGTAAAAGCCAAAGAATCATCTCATGCGATCTTTCTTCAATATCGTTGGTCTTCTTTTTGTGTCTTTCGTTATGCTGGTTTCTTGTGTAGAGAAAGCACCGAAAGAAGACCTTATTGTCCTGGATATTCCTCACCTGATTCAACACTCCCCGACAGAGGTAGTTGAAATTTTGGGAGAGCCAGACACTACCTATACCCTTCAAATATTATCACGAAAGATTTTAGTACAACGGTATAAGAAATTCGACCTGGAAATTCAATATCTGAAAGGCAAGTCCAACGATATCATTATCAACGATCCTCTGCATATTCCATTTTCACCTGAAAGTTTAAAATATTTCGGCTTGAAAGAGGCTACCCCGACAAGCTTCCAGGAAAATAAGGCAATTAAATGGAAAAATTATAATGGACTCAAAACGATCCACTTTTATAAGGTTCAAAAAGATTCTACGGGAAATATTGTCAGCTATAAGATATTCTTTAGAGCATAGAAGGACCCCTGCCTAAAGCCCATTACTTATTTAAGAATTAACCTTTCTTTAAGAACCATTCTTATATGTACGCTGAAGATACTTGCCCAATTGTGCTGCCTGTCGGTGGCAAATAAAAAAAACATAATCTTGTAATTTTGGTTGTTTATTTAAGGCTTACAAATTTGCTAAAAGCTTATTTTTTACCTTAATTAATTATTTTTTTACTTAAATAACCATATTATGAACATTTCAGGAGACAACAAAAATCAAGATACAGGTATTATTACCGGTATGTTTAGAGATCGGGATAGTGCAGAGCGCGCTTACAGGTCTTTGATAGATAGAGGATATAATAAAGATGAAATTACTTTATTAATGTCTGATGAAACCCGGGACACCAATTTTAAGGATGATAATGAACATCGTGATACAGACTTGGGTGATAAAGCCATGGAAACTGCTGGAAAAGGATCTGCGATTGGAGGCACGCTAGGTGCTATAGTAGGTGCGGTAGCTGCTATTGGTACTTCTGTCTTGATACCAGGATTAGGTCTGATCGTAGCTGGCCCAATTGCTGCCGGCCTTGCAGGAGCAGGAGCTGGTGGTCTTACAGGCGGACTGATTGGTGCTTTAGTCGGTTCTGGTATTCCGAAGGAAAAAGCTGAGTATTATAAAGAAGGCATTGCCGAGGGTGGTATTGTGATGGGTGTCACGCCACGTTCTACGGACGATGCAGCGTACTTTGAAAATGAGTGGAACACCATTGGAGAAGACGTTTATAGCTCGGGTACAGATTCAGGCCCTACAACTGGCTCTGGTTCTTACGACAGAACAAGATAAAAATAGAAAATAGCAGCATATGACTAAGGCCTTTCCTTCATGGAAAGGCCTTTTTTTGGTGTGCCGTGCATGGCAAATAACATGACGGTGCAAGTCCGTATGGGGGTTTGTAGTTACCGACCATTAGCCAATAGCAAGGGTGTCCACCGTGAGGTGGAATCTGCCCCATAGAAGGGATGGCTATGCCAAAGGAAGCTGGCGGCGCCGAA
>LXQK01000119.1 GCA_001683905.1 Marivirga sp. ANT-B6 | reverse complement strand
TTTCTTAAGTCATTGAACATAAAAAGGAACTTAGAACTTTTTCTTACCTTCGCCCTATCTAAAACATACGTATATGATTATAGTAACCGGTGCAGCAGGATTTATTGGAAGTTATTTGATCAAGAAATTAAATAATGAAAACTTCAAGGCCATCATCGCTGTCGATAAATTCGGGAATCTTGCGAAAGACCAACACCTGGAAGGGAGAAGCATACAAGAAAAGGTAGACCGGGATGTTTTTTTTGATTGGCTGGACCGGCATTATGAGGAAGTAGAATTTATATTTCATCTTGGTGCCCGAACTGATACAGCTGAATTTGACAAAGCACTCCTTAAAAGACTAAATACCGACTATTCAAAAGAAGTATGGAAGCGAGCTGTACAATACCAGATTCCATTGGTGTATGCATCATCAGCTGCCACCTATGGGCTGGGCGAATTTGGCTATGACGATGAGGAAAGCACCATCCCTAAACTGCAGCCTTTGAACCCTTATGGGGATTCTAAAAACGAATTTGACCTTTGGACCCTGCATCAAACGGAGAAGCCTCTGTTTTGGGCAGGTTTGAAGTTCTTCAACGTCTATGGGCCACATGAAGATCATAAAGGAAGAATGGCATCTGTGGTATGGCATGCTTACCACCAAATACTAAATACCGGCCAGATGCAGCTTTTCAGATCTCATAATCCCGACTATGCCGATGGAGAACAAATGCGGGATTTTGTCTATGTAAAAGATGTCGTGGATGTATGCTATTTTTTAATGCATTATAGAAAAGATTCTGGCATATATAACCTTGGCTCTGGCAAAGCGCGGTCTTTTGTCGACCTAACAAAAGCTGTTTTTGAGGCGCTTGGCAAGGAACCAATTATCCACTTTATTGATACCCCAGTTGATATCAGGGAAAAATATCAATATTTTACGGAAGCCAATATGGAAAAACTAAAGTCAAAAGGTTACACAGCGCCTTTCTACACTTTAGAAGAAGGGGTCACAGATTACGTCCATAACTATTTGATAAAGAAGCATATCAAGCCATAAACAGTAGCAGTATGCGCTACTTAGTGAGACAAGTCAATTTGTCGCTTTAAGTCAACTTAATCACTTGCGTTCGAGTATCAAAAACCGGCGTCCCAAGCCCAGCAGACTTGAAGGAAAAAAAGCTCACCCTGAAAAGCAGTCTGGTAGTTGGGCAGTTTGAAGCACGATCATCTTTCGCGTATGTGGATATCGATTAAGAATGTTTTAAACTAGCACGTGGCTATTCTTATTATATCTTGACCAACTAACAAAAAGTGCCCTGATAAGCATACCAGGGCACTTTTTTACTTACAATTTAATGATCTGATTAATTCACGACCAATTTCCGGGTTATAACACCATCTTTGGATTTAAGATTGATAAAATAGACGCCAGGATTTAATAAAAGTCCGTTAATTTTAAAAGTTTGAAGGCCTTTAGGTCTATTCATTAGACTATTATAGAATACTATACCACCTGCGCTATTATAAATTTTTAAATCAACAGGACTCGATTTGGTAAGGTAAAACTCGATTGTAGTCTCGTTATTCAACATCGGGTTAGGATATGTTTGCATGGAAAACTTGTTAGAAAGTATATCTTCATCAAATCCTAACGGTTTAGTTTCCTGTATATAAAGATTATCAATTACCCATCCCCATCCTACTTCGTTATCATCAGAAAATAAACGAAATCTGAAAAAAACAATATCGCCTGGACTAAAAGTTTGTAGCAGGTCGATAGAATGGAAAGTGAATAAGGATTTTGCACCAGCTTTTTTATCGTTATAAACAGCTAACCAATTTGATTTAAACCGTGCATCATACCCCGGTTCGATAGGCTTCCAGTTTACACCATCCGTAGACCCTTCAACTACAACGTAATCATAGAAATCTGCTCCACCATAAACAGTATTAGGTTCGCCAGGTTCCACAATGGCTACATCATCATATTGAAATAGTGCATTAGATTGCGCTATAACAATTGGTTTCTTTAGTTGAAAAATAATCTCCTTTTTAGCCAGATAACTGTGAGGTGAATGAATGGCTCCATTATCAAAACCAGTTACTTTTCTAATAGAAAAATCAGTTCCGCTAAAGTCATCATTTGCGAGTGAATTAAAAATATTACTATAAGATAAAACAGATGGCTCCACTGCTATACCCTGTATAGATTTTAGTCTCGAATAGTAAGCCCTGCCGTTGACATAAGATATTACCTGAATACTGTTAGACCCTTCTTCTAAAGAAGTCGCTTTTAATAAAGTGTCTGCGACCGCTGTGCTCCTGATAACTACTATTGCATTACCATTGGCAAAAACTTTGGTAGAATCATAATTGGATTTTAATCGAGCAGAGCAGGTAAACACGCCTTCTGGAGAAAAGCCAATACCCTTAATTTCCGGTGAAAATATCAGTGCTGGCAATTCCGGAATAGTGGCTGTCCAAATACCCCGTGCATGCGTTGCCAAAACAATCTGATCATCTACTACCTTCATGTCCCAAATAGAAACACGAGGAATACCCCCTGAAGCCAATGCCCAACTTTGACCCCCGTTCGTCGATTCAATTAAACCTATCTCCGATCCTATCCAAATGGTATTAGGATCATGTGGATGCACCAATAATGTATACACTGCTACATCAGGAAAACCATTACTACTGGCTGTTCTACCTTCGAAGCCTGAAAGATCTGTCCATGATTGTCCTAGATTGGTAGTTTTCAAAACTTTTGGTCTACCTGCAAAGGAGAATAGCACATACGCTGTAGAATCTTCTAATGGATGTGTGGCAATACCCGTCAGCACACCTAATGATGCTTTAGCGTAGTTCACTGTGGTATTGAAAGTCAGCCCACCGTCAGTAGAAACGTGAACCTTTCTTGGCGTGGTCTCGCTATTGCTCATGCCACTACCAGCCCAAACAATCTGTGCATTTGAAAGGGACACTTCAACATCCAGAAAAGAGCTAAAGCCCCAATTGCTGGTAATCGGCGTGCTAGTCCAGGACTCACCAAAGTTTTCGGACGTCCACACGCCTGTACTGCCCACAGCAAATAAGACGTCAGGATTACTTTTGGAATTCCCCAGCCTGGATATAAAGACACCTTTCTCACTGCCGGTATCAGTCAAGCCACTTACTGCTGAGATCCAATTGGCTCCCCCATTTGTCGTTCTTGCAAAACCATTGTATTGAGAAGACCCTACAATTTTGTTCCCATCAGCTGCGTTCCATACTACTTCAAAACCATCTCCGCCTAACTGCCGCAAATACTTCGAGGTAGCAGAAGCCTCAGCACTTGCAGGTGAACGCCATGTTCCGTTGTCCTGGGCACCACCAATATATTCATTAGCCCCTGGCTTTTTGTCTGCGCCATAAAACTGGGTAGTATTATACC
>LXQK01000118.1 GCA_001683905.1 Marivirga sp. ANT-B6 | reverse complement strand
TTTCTGTGTCGCTCTCTTGTTGCTTGGCCTATTATTATAATAAAATAAAATGGACATATCTATCCTGGCGCATTTTTTCTCACTGTAAGGATAGGTTGCTGTCTTGTCAAAGAACTTTTACCTTTTGAGCCTACTTTATCCGGGTTCCGGATTTTTTGCAAATGGTATGCTTTGCATTTTTCTATTGCACTTGGCGCATACAACTGGGTCTTTGCCCGTAAGCTTCCTAAATACTTCCTGTGCGTTAGAACCTTCTAGTACTGGAAGGATACCGTAGTTTTGTGCTACTGTGACCAGGAAGCAACTGGATGTAACGTAAACCAGTTCCGTTTTTATGCCAAATTCCTGTAAAAGCACTATAAGCAACCGTTGCAATGATGACTCCAATCCAATATATCTCAGTTATTGAAAATTCCATATCTCTTGAGTTTAAGCTCTTTTTGAACGCATCGCTTTTACCTTTTCTATTGATTGGTCCGCTATGAATATCGCATATTCTTTCGTTTCCACGCCATACATTGCAATTCTGCCCCTTTCATCGCTATGAATCCCAAACCCGTATCTTTTGGTCAAGGGTGAAGCTCGAAAGCAGGGTTGTCCTTTAGAGAAAAAATTTTTGCGTTCTTTTTCATATTCATTTTTTGTCAAGTCATTTCTGTCGGCAAAGACCTGAAAAAGCACATCATCGGACGTATATTTGTACGGATTTTTATTTAACATTTCAAATTGCATATTGGCTACCGATTTTTTATTTCCTTTCATAGGTGGAATTTCTGCCATATTCAAAGGACAATCTTCTGCAACTTCTATGAAAGTACTCTGGAAATTTGTTGTGTGTGTTTTCATTGGATTTCCTTTTTTGGCGCAAGGTTAGCTAAGGGTGCAGCACAAAAGTCTTTTTATATGATATATATTTTGTAGCGTGTAACAAGGTGCTAACTTTTCGATTATGCTCAGCCTTACCTTTTTAAATTTAAATGTTTTTCTTTTTTCAAATATAGGCTATTTAAAAATGTTTGGCGACCTAGTAACGGGCCAAAATTTGTAAAAATAGTTAACACCTGTAAGCGCCAATTTTATTGATTGGAAGAAATCTGCGATTCCCCCCCTATAAGCGTGGACTTCTATGTTAGCAGAATGAGACCAACCCTTGCCCAATAAAAACATCGGTACTGAAACATAGGAAGATTCTATTAATTCGGAGGCACTTACACCGTAATGTATAAAAAGACTTTAGTTCGCCACAATTATTATTTATAAATGCTCGAAGTAAATGCGTCAGGGATTGTCGTGGAAACCCCGGTATGGGTGGGTATTAGTATTTGTGGTTTCAGCGCTTCACTTCTGGCTAAACAGTTGAATTGGTCTGTGGGCTGGCCCGGCGTTGTAACAGAAAGCCCGCCCGGACGCCCTAACATTTCAGTCGATCTTGTTGAACAATAGCGGGGATTTTATGCTTATAACCTGTACACTAAATAAAATATTTTATGCTTATACAGGTGAATACGGATAAGAATATAGAGGGAAATGAAGATTTGGCGTCTTATGTTGAGGGAATTGTGACGCAACGTCTAAACCACTTTACTGATCAAATAACGCGTGTGGAAGTGCACCTGGGTGATGAAAATAGCCTAAAGGAAGGCTCCGATGATAAACGATGTATGTTGGAAGCAAGGGTTGCCGGAATGCAGCCGATTGCCGTTACCCATCATGCGGAGACACTAGATCATGCTATATATGGTGCCGCTGATAAACTTAAGCGTTCTTTGGAAAGTGCCGTTGGTAAGCGAAGAGATTCATAGAAAAAAAAGGTTCTTGCGCAGGTTAAAAGAAAATGTTGATGGTAAAGTAGCGCAGGCTACAATGCCATCAACATTTTCCTTCATATGCCTACTTACCGATAGAAATCATATTGACCAGCAAGCGATAGGCGCCAGGTACGCCTGCGGGCAACTCCCTGAACCAGGAGTAACTGGAATAAATATAATTTCCTTTCCCAAATTTTGTAACCAAAATGCCTCCATCGAGCGCTTTTTCGCCAGGATCGTTCGAGGAAATCACCGTTTCATATTGATCGGACCATGAGGCCGGAAAATAAAGCCCTCGCTCCTGCACCCAGTTTTCAAAATCTTCAGGCGTTATCTTGTTAGGTTTATTCAGCAGTAGATGTTCTGGATTAATGAATCTTACCTCAGCATTTTCAACCGTAACTCTGTCCCGCCCCAGTTTTAATGGATAAGGCCCTAGTTGGTCTGTAACCAGCCCTGCCGACGTGTTGTACTGAACAATGAGTGTGCCGCCGTCCTCAACATATTGAAGCAGCTGCTGTTGCTGAAATTGTAGCTTCTCCCGTACATTATACGCTCTTACACCAACAAGAACAGCGTCGAAGTTCTTTAAACCCTGAAGCGATAGCTCATCGTCTTGCAAAAGGGTCACGCGGTAACCGATTTGTTCTAAAGCTGCGGGGATATCGTCTCCTGCACCCATGATATAGCCTATCTTGCTTCCTTTTTTCTGCAGGTCTAATTTTACAACCCTTGCTGATGCCTCCGCGAACAATAATTGTGGTGGAATATGGCTGTAATCGATCTCTTTATAACTCTTAGACACCATTTCTCCATCGATTTGAGCCTCTAAAGCAATCTCTCCTTCACTTGATACTGCAGGTGGAAATAGTTGAAAGATATATTTTACTTCCTCTCCAGGTACTTTGAGGCTAAAATCAACTGCTTTTGGTTCCACTCTCCACCCGTCGGGCGTTCTTATATTTGCCGTACCAGAGGCATTGGCCTTGCCAGCTCTTACAGTTACCTCTAATGCCTTCGGCTGTTGATCGGTAAACATATAGATTGGCTCCTTCAGGTTAAGTGTAACTGGTGGAATAACTGTAAATGGTCGGTAAATCTCCCCATCGACAGGATCGGTTTTTTTATACACCAGCGACCGTTCAAAAGTAAGAGGAACATCGGCAACTTTCATTTGCCATTGCACTTTTACCGCAGGAGGACTTTCCGCCAGCCCTATCAACAGCGGGTCAGCAACGGCAAACATACCCAGGGAACCTTCTTCCCGAAGCCAGTACGGCTGTGATATTGGGTAGTCTGATGGGATTGTAAATTTCTGCTTTATTTTAAAGTCAAAGTTATTGGGCAAGGCTACGTTCAGGAAGGTGTCTTTACCATGAAGCGGTAATTTCACATCTATGAGGTCTACTTTCTGATTTGATCGATTGATGGCTTCGAAAGCAATAGTAACAACATCTCCGCGTGCTACCGTGGGACTACTTGCTACAGCCTCGAAATACAGGCCTAGGCAAGCTGCGATTACTTCTTTTAGCTCCTTTTCCTTTACATGCTTCCAATGACTATCGGGCAACTTTTGTAAGGCTTTGTATCCCTTTATAAGATTGGGCACTGAATGAGAAGGGTTCTTAATATCGAAATTATTTGCCGCCGCAAGCAACCATTTGCCCACTTCTTTACCTCCTTCAATTCTGGACCAGGAGGTGTTGACGCCCTGAAAGAGATGCTCCGTTTGTTTGCCCTTGATAGGTTTGAGGTATTCAAGTTCCTTTCCCCTACTCCCTGCCGACCCGAAGCCCTGGCTTTTGTGCATGCTCCTGCTCTCAGCAGCAATCTCCGTGTAGGATTTTCCCAGCGGCGCATTGTATGCTCCCATGTCTAAAGTAATCAGTCCGGCGGCGTCGAACTTCTCCTCGCTGCCGTAGAACCACCACGACGTATTCCAAAATAGCTGGCTTGGCGACCATGTAGTCGTATATTGAAGCTGCTCTGGAAATCTGTCAGGGTCTCCTGCCGCGGCAAAGGCCTCCTCGGCCAGGATGGCCGACGCCGTATGGTGGCCATGGGTGCCACCCGGCTCAGAAGAAAACCTGGTGATCATCACGTCGGGTTTAAATTTTCTGATGGTCCATACCATATCAGCGAGTACCGCTTCCTTGTCCCAGATGGTGAAAGTTTCTTCCGCTGACTTCGAAAAGCCAAAATCGGTAGCCCTGGTAAAAAATTGTGTGCCCCCATCGATTTTTCTTGCCTGGAGCAATTCCTGGGTTCTGATGACCCCCAGGTAGGCGCCCATCTCAGCTCCAATAAGATTTTGCCCACCATCTCCACGTGTAGCAGATAAATAGGCCGTATGAGCCCCTATCTCTTTGCTGAGATAGGTGATAAGCCTGGTATTTTCATCGTCGGGGTGCGCAGCAATATATAAAGCACTGGCGAGGACATTTAAATGCTGGAGCTTTTGATGTATCTCTGCAGCGTTATATTTTTTAGGAGCTTGTGCTATGGAGGAAAACTGGAGCGTGATGCATACAGCAAATAAGCATAGGGATTTACCTGAGATCATATTTTATAGTTTGACAATACAAGATTATCTTTTTTTTGTTGAATTAACGCATAAAAGTTATAATTACGTGTATGTATGCCTGCGGGTTTGGGTCCATCCTTTCAGACATATTTATCGATCTCAAAAAACTAATTATTTTCCAGCTCATGTTAAAAAAACTGTTTGAGCCTGTTGATATAGCAATTCTGGTGTATTTCCGTTTTTTTGCCGGATGTTTTCTAGCCATCGAGTTAATCAATAGTATATTTTTGGGCGACCTGCATGAATATACTGCCCATACTTTCCATTTTAGCTATCACTTTTTTGAGTGGGTACAGCCGTGGCCTTATTGGGGCATGGTGTTACATTACTTCATTACCATAGCTGCGGGCTTTATGGTGGCCTTTGGATTCTATTACAGGTACAGCTCTATCCTCTTATTCCT
Organism: Marivirga sp. ANT-B6; assembly: GCA_001683905.1. Classification (GTDB taxonomy): domain Bacteria; phylum Bacteroidota; class Bacteroidia; order Cytophagales; family Cyclobacteriaceae; genus ANT-B6. The sequence continues at coordinate 9,281 of LXQK01000118.1, read as the reverse complement.
GGGCTATACTTCCCTGTTTTTAATGGAGCAGGGAGAATATACCAACCACTTTTACCTATACTGCCTTACCAGTTTCTGGATGATATGGCTTCCGCTAAATCGGGCGACATCCTATGACGCGCGGAAAGATCCTGCCATAGTGCAAGCTTCAGCGCCTGCGTGGATGTTGTATTTGCTGTTATTTCATATCTCTCTAGCGTACTTTTTTGCTGGCATCGCAAAGCTAAATCCGGATTGGCTTATCGGAAGTCCTATGAACTTATTTTTCGCCGGTATGCGGCATTCGCACCCGCTCCCCTTCCTGTTCGAAAATGAGCACCTCCCCCTATTGGTTAGTTATGGAGGCATATTCTTTGATCTGCTGATTGTACCATTGATGCTCATCAGGAAGACCCGGAAATTCGGCTTTGTCGTGGCTGTATTATTCCATCTGTCTAACGTAACGATGTTTGGCCTGGCTACCTTCCCGTGGTTTTCCATGATGATGACCAGCATGTTTTTTCATCCGTCGTGGCCCCGGAGGATTAGATTCTTCAATAAACTTTTACCACCACACGATCAAATGAAGACTTACTACCGGAAGGATATCAAGCAAAAGGTTCTGTTCTATCTGGTAGGGGCATATTGCGTGGTACACCTGCTGCTCCCTTTACGGCTATGGCTTTATCCTGGCTATACCAGCTGGACCGAGCAGGCACACCAGTTTGCATGGCGCATGATGTTGAGGACCAAAAGTGGCACGGTGGATTTCATTGTGGAAAATCAGGCTACAGGGGAAAAAACGCAAATTAATTTATTTGATCACTTGACGCCGGGACAGTACCGGGATATGGTCGGCAAGCCAGACCACATCTTACAGTTTGCCCATTATCTGCGTGACGCTTGCGCAGCTGAAAATGAGCAAGTGGCGGTATATGCCAGTTGTGTGGTAGGCCTCAACGGACGGCCCCGGCAGGAAATGATCCGCCCAGGAACTGATTTAGCAAGGGAGAAAAGAAGTTTAAAACATTATGAGTGGATTTTATTATTAAATAATTAGCTTTGCGTTTTAATTTAGGCCGGAGTGGCGAAATTGGTAGACGCGCACGTTTCAGAGGCGTGTGGATTCCATCTGTGCGGGTTCGACTCCCGCCTCCGGCACACTTTTTTTTTCTTGCTTATGAGGCCATCTGATCAAAAAATCTGATCTTTATTATATGCCCATAGGCTGCATTGGCTGAGTTTTCCATATGCTTATCGACTAATTTTTGACTGGCAAAAATCAACAGTGTCGAATGCAAGAGCCCCTAATAAAAAAGCCCGATCATGGTAGTCTTACCACATCGAGCTTCACTAGCAATATTATCTACCGCTTCGTACAGTGTTAGTTATCGTTTTTGTCGAACCTAATGATTACATTATCCAATTCGAGCCGCTCAATCTTTTCATCGTTATCCTGATCCCAAACAATATAAGTATTTTGAGCGAGCGTTTCGTCATCAGCAACATCTATTATAGAAGAAAATTTTTCCACAAATTCATCTCTGGTAAGACTTTGATCTTTGTTACTGTCCCAGTTGGAAAAGGAAGAATATCGACCACTTGGGTTTTTACTGAAAAATTCCTGCTTCGAATTTCTAAATTCTTCGTCAGTAACAAAACTATTGCCATCTGAATCTAACAGTGAGAATAGCCCGTCGTATAGTTCCTCCTTGTTAACGATCCCATTATTATCCTTGTCAAGACCCTTGAATTGCAGGGAGGTGGTATTGATTGTCACTTTATTGTCATTACTTTGCGAACGATCTGGGTAATACACCTTCCTGGTCTCAACACGGTCGTTATTGGTTTCCATGGTGTTGTTTTCTTGTACCGCCTCTGAAGCATCAGCCACTTCGGTATTTGTTTCAATATTGTCGTCACTGGTTAATGTCTCATTTTCATTTTTTTTATCCGAACATCCTAAGGCAAAAAGAAAAAGAGCCATCATGGTAAAGACTTTGATCATTTTGTACTTTGATAAATTTGTTATTGCTTTCATATCGATATAATTTAATAGTAAAACTCTTTATTATTATATCTATAACACATTAAAAACGATATGGTTATAGAAGGACCTTAAAAAGTTCAGCGAAGCTGATTTTCGTATCCTGATTTGTTAAAAATAGCCGACTCCGCTAGAATTACTTCATACATCCAGTTCATTTGCCCTTGGCCGGTATATTCTCTTGCTAAACAAATACACCCTTAGTTGTGTTGAAGAAAATAAAAATAGCACAAATTATGAAAAATATAAGTTTTAGTACCTTGGTGATTACCCTAATGATGTTGGTTACCCTTACGGGCTGCGATTTGGTGGGGGATATTTTTGAAGCTGGCTTTTGGACTGCAATTATTGTAATTGTATTGATTGTGGCCCTGGTTATCTGGTTGATCAGAAAAATGCTTTCCTGAGACCAGCGCGATCAACCCGATGGATTATTCATAGGTATAGAAATGATATTAAAAAAAGAGGAAGTCAAGTGATGGGACATGTTGATATCCAGCCAATATTAAAAAGTACTAAAGACGGTGGCACAATTGTGGTCACTTAAAATACCTATTGGCAAATGCACATCATCTGGTCGAGAGAGCGGCCTGAAACAGGCATTTGTCCCATATAAATTTCATCAACAATGCACTTCAAAAAAAGTACAAGTAAATATATAATCTAAAATTAAATTTCAATGATGTTAAAAATCTAATTTCAAAATGTGAATTAGTATCATAAAAAGAGGCTGCTCAAAAATTATTTTTGAACAGCCTCTTCTATTAAAAATTAACCTTTTTGTTTTCTCCGCTATTATGGCGTTCACCAGTGACAATTGCTTTTGCAATATTATAAAACTGTATTACTTTACTGGAAGTAGAGTCCCAGTATTCAGCCTGACGAGGGGTAATTTTTAATAATGCTAATTTCGGGTCATCGAGTCCCTCAGGAAACCAGGCCTTTAGTATCGGATTCCATAGTTCCTTGATCTTGCTTTTATCGGTAGACAAAACCGCTTGGCCTGAGACAGACACATACGTGTTATCGTCAGGATTAGCATAGCTTAAATTCACCTTATGTTCTTGATTAATTTCATTTACTTTAGGAGAAAATTCGTTTGTAAAAAACCATAGGCATCCGTCCTCATCCATCTCTGATGTAGACATTGGTCTACTTCTAAGGTCACCATCAGGTTCTTCTGTAGTCAACATTGCAATTTTGATATCTTTGAGTTTTCCCTTTAACTTTTCTTGTGCTTCTGTTAATTGTTCTTTCGTTTCCATATAAAAAAATAATAGTGTATATATTTAACCCTGTAAGCATTAAAAAGTTATCAATAAATTTTTGGCTTCAAGGTTTGACTTTGCTTAAAACACATTAAAAATTACATCTTTATCTCTGTTCTGGGAATTTTTACGACATACAATCAACGGGTTGAGCAATTTCAGCTGATATGCCCTTAAGGAGATAATAAAGGTATAGCGTTTTATCGGTAATGTTTGCGTTGGAAAGTCAGGTTTGAGGAAATATCAAGATTACCATGAAAGTCCTTATTGAAAGTTAGTTCAATGGTGTATTGGATATTGTACTTTAAAAAGTAGGTCGTCAAGTTCTAACTTTCTTTTCTTGGCTGTTTTTATCTTTTGTCTGAACTGGTTAAGTGGTCCAGATGCGAGTGGTAGAATTGACTCCAATTCCCATAATTATAAGTGGCACAGTTGAGATAACTCCTTTTTCGAAATATAAGTCCCTCCAAAAATCCCACTGCATTAACAGAAGTTGAAAAAACAAGGATCAGCTTCAAGACATGGTAAAAAAAACGCACCTCATGCTGTCGTAAGTTGAGGGGAAAGGGGAAGGTATATCCAAACAAACCCAAAAATGATGATTACAGCACATAAGGGGATTATTGAAAAACAAAACAGACTAAAGTCGGCAAGCCCAAGGGATACTTTGGCACCTAAGGGGATAGTCCGGAATTCGGTCAACACCGAATAACTGAAACACCCATTCTACCCCGCCTCTTCTTCACAGAAAAGCCTGTACGGCATCTCCCGCTCAGGCTTTTTTTTAGGGTATTCACCTATTCGGCTTAGTGTTGGGGCATCGTGCTTTTTATCATATTTCAATCTTTAACATGTTGCTTCTCAAAATAAAGTTCTGGCAAGATAATTTTTGTTTCTTGTTCTATATTTTCTTTCAACCAGTAAACAATGAAATTCACTTTCGCTTTTTTTAATTCATAATTTTTCTGTTTCATGGATTCAATTTGTTGTACAAACAGTTTGGAGAATTTCAGGACTGATTGTCCCTTTGAATTCAAACATTCATCTCCGTGAAAGGTTAATTCATCTCCGCTTGTAAGTTGAGAAACCAAATGTTGTATGTTAATGAAGTAATCCAACCATAAATCTTTGAAAGTAAGGCTCATTGCTAACTGGGTGGGAGGCAAATGAATTTCATTGTCCTCAATTCGTTCCAAATTTTCTGTTGTGATGTTATCAAGAAAGTTTGAGTTCAAATGAACTGTCAGGTTCTGTTTCGCTCTTGTCATTGCAACATACAACTGTCGCTTTGCTTCGTCTTTTACAGGATTGAAGTTTTTAAGCATCAGGAAAACATTGTCAAACTCTTTTCCTTTTGCTTTGTGAATAGTTGAAACAAAAATCGTTTCTCCATTCTCATTGAAAAAGTCTTCCAACTTGGATTCACGAATGAAAACTTCAAAATCAGATTTGTATTTTTTCTTCGGGTTCGTTGCTTCAAAATCTTTTATGATGTTGGTACACACCTCTAACTTTGAACTGTTGCGAAACGCATTTATCAATTCCCGTTTTGCGTTTGCCCAAATTTCATCACTGATTATAAATACATCGTCTGCCAAACTCAACTGGCTTAAGAAGAATCTGACTTCCGATAGATTATACAAACTGAAACCGTCATTCGTTTGAATCAATTTCGCTTGCATTCCATGTTTCAATAGCAATCCCGCAATCTGTAACGCTTCCTCGTTTGTCTTTGCGAGCACACACGTGGTTCCCGCAAGCCCTGTTGTAAGTATGTCATGCACAAGTGGTGTAATAAGATTTTCACTTTGATAACGAATCAATTTTACTTTTCCGTTGTCGGTTTGCTTTGCAATTATTGGAGTGTCTTTCAGCCGGTGACCAATCTTTTTAACAAACTGATTCGTGAATTCAACAAGATTGCTTTTACTCCTGTAATTCTCAACCAACTCATGCTTTGCTGCTTTATTTACTTCTATAAACTGTTCAAGATATTTTGAACTTGCACCCCTGAATTCATATATATTCTGGTCATCATCTCCTACTGCAATCACTCTCATCTCTTCGTTCTGTTCCATCAAAGCATTAACCAAGCTGAATTCATCTTCGTCCATGTCTTGTGCTTCGTCAATTACTAAAACTGTTTTTGTGATCCGGCTTGCTTCAACTTCTTTGTTTTTGATTCTTTCAATTGTTTTCTTCAAAATCAAGTCTGACTTTTCCAAACTGCCAACTTTGCCTAATAAGTCAAAGCAATAGGAGTGAAAAGTTTTTATCTCAATGTAATTTGCTGCATTGCCAATGAGTTTGAGCAGTCGTTTTTTAAACTCTGTTGCAGCTGCTCTTGAAAATGTTACCATAAGCAATTGCTCATGTTTCACATCTTCCATTAAAAGCAATGAAGCTAATTTATGAACTAACACTCTTGTTTTTCCGCTCCCAGGTCCAGCCGCAACTACAATGTATTTTGTTTCATTGTCGTTAATGATTTTCAGTTGCGTTGGCGAAAGTTCTCCGAAAAGTTGTTTGAATTTATTCGGGGTCATTTTGAGTTTAAGTTCATCTACTCTACTGCCAGGAAAGTATTTTTTAAGAAATGAACGGAAGTTTAATTGAAAATAATCTTCTACAAATTGCAAAGCATCTTTGTAATCGCTAATCATTTTTTTTGCGTACTCACCAACGATATGAATTTGCTGAACTTTGTTTTCATAAAACTGGTTGAGCTTTTGATAGTCATCTTTTGTATATCGCTTATATTTGTCTTCTTCAACCCGTTCAATGGTCAAGCGATTATAAACAACCAGAAAGCCTCCTTCAATTTTTATTGCATCAATTCTTGATAAATAGAAAAGTGCGTCTTCGATATCTTCAAGGTTTACTTGTGTTTCAAATAATTTAGGTCTTTTCTCAAACTCATCTTTCAATTCATGAACTGAAAACTCAACCAACATTTCCTCTTTATCTTTATCATCTTCTAAAATATTGAGATTGCTTTTTTCATACAGATATTCTACAATGAACATTGCTAACTCATGTCGCTTTTCAAATTTTCCTTTCAGTATTTCCTTTGGATGAAGGCAATGAATTACGACATGATTTTTTGAATAAGCTTGATTCTGACACTTAATCCAATTTTTGATTGCCCAAAAATTTAGGAGCGTTTTGATTTTGTTTGGTGTTACATCTTCACAGCCTTTTTCCTCTGCTTCTTCATTGAGTTCCTTCACGTGAAATGTTTTTTCTTGTTCTTCAAAAAGTGGAAGCATGAAATTTTCAATCTTACCAAATGCCTCAACAATGTTAAGTGAACGGTTCTTGTTTTCTCCTTTCTTAATAAACGCTGTCAAATCTTTTGCATCAGCCAAAATGTTTTCTTCACGAAGTAAATTCACAATGTTTATCACTTCCTCCTTTACGATTCCCAAATGGTCGCTGATGTAATCAATCCTTGATTCTGCCGCCTCATCATTTGATTGCTTTCTGCTTTTACTTGAAAAAAGTTTCTTGATTATTCTAATTCCTTTTTCCTTTTGTTTCTCCTCAAATTTTTCAGAAGCATTTATTTTGTCAATGGCTTCTTGTGCAGTTTTAGAGAGAATGCTGTTTGCGAAAATCCTCGGCATATTCTGTCCTCGTTTCAGATAACCTGCATCCTCCAAAGCTGCAATGGCTGTTGTAACTCTTGTTTCAATCTCAACAACATTATCATCCCAACCTGCTTTACGTGCTATCTCTAAAGCGGAGTTTGAAACTTTCGAACGGAATCTTGTAATTTCTTTTATCGCTTTCCATATCTGTTGAATCTCTTTAATAGAAAGTTTAGTTTGGTTAAGCAAGATGAAGTGTTTACCAAGGTCTTCCTCATTGAATAAGACAAAACAATCTGCAATAATATTTTCATCTCGTCCTGCTCTGCCTGCTTCCTGAATATAATTCTCCAAAGAATCTGAGATATCATAATGAATCACCATACCAACATCTTTTTTATCAACTCCCATTCCGAAGGCAGAAGTCGCAACCATGATGGGGATTTTACCAGAGATGAACGCATTTTGGTTGGCAGTTTTTTCTTTTACATCCATCTTGCCGTGATATGGTTTCGCATTAAAACCATCTTCGGTTAATCTCTCCGCAAGTAAATATGCTTTTCGTGTTCTTGAAACATAAATGATTGTGGGACAGTCTTTTTCCTCAATCAAATCCCTGGCTGTTTGGTATTTTTCTTCCTCGCCTCCTTTTTCAAAAACTTTGTATTGTAGATTAGTCCGCGATGTTTTTGAGGTGAAAAGCTCCAACTCAAGCGAAAGGTTATCCTTGAAATAATCACGAATATCCTCAATTACTTTCTGTTTTGCAGTTGCTGTAAAACAAGAAACTGGAATTCCGTCTTCAAGGTTTTTCTTTTCCTGAATTGACTTTATGAAATTTCCTATGTATAAATAATCAACTCTGAAATCTTGTCCCCAAGATGAAAAGCAGTGAGCTTCATCAATAACAAACCGAACAATTTTTCTTCCTAATAACAATCGTTCAATTGTTCGTGAACGCAAGGATTCAGGCGAGATGTAAAGCATTGATGCTGAACCATCTTCAACACGTTCAAATGATTTTGCTCTTTCAATCGGGTCAAGCAAACCATTTATTGTTACTGCATCTGTGATCCCAACTTTTTCAAGATTGTCAACTTGGTCTTTCATCAACGACTGCAAAGGAGAAATTACTACTGTCAGTCCTTTAGCACTTTCACCACTCATCAATGCAGGAACTTGAAATGTAATTGATTTGCCACCACCAGTTGGGAACACTGCTAAAATTGATTTGTTGTCAACAGCGGCTTTTACCGCTTTCTCTTGCAGGGGCTCACCTGCGTAAGTTCTAAATGAATCAAACCCGAAAAATCCTTTAAGTCCTTTGTGTATATCTAATGCCCTGTCGCAATACTCGCAACTTCTTACGCAAGGCTTGTTTCGTAAACGGAACATTATTCTTTCAACTTCGGGATAATTTTTCAGCACCCAAGGTGGTGTGATTGAATAGCGGTTGTTTGCATTTATCAAAGACAAACAAAATGCTAATTCAATCGGGTGTTCTGAAATTATTTTGATCAGGTCTGCATGTTCACAAATTTCAGATTGAAACTTTTGGCGAATAAGTTTTTCTATGTTTGTGTCCGCAACTGTATAAGCGATAAAACGAAAAAAGGAGCGGAACTCCTTTTTGTCGTTCAATAGCACATAAAAGATTTGTTTAAGTTCCTCATTCGTCTGTTTAAAAGCGGCCACTTCATCATTGAATAAATCTTTCGCTTTAATGGAGTCATTCAATGGATTATTTTTGTCTTCCGATTGTAGTTTGTCGTCTTTTAATAGGGCATGATAGGGTTTGTTAGGAAAGAGCAGGGGAGAAAGAAACAATGTATCAATGATATTTTCTAAATTTATTCCCGCATCATTAAGAGCGTTGCCGATATATTTTATGTCGTGGTTAAAAATATTGTGCCCGCAAATGAATTGTGTCCCGTTAAGAAAATGTATGAACTCAGCCACCGAAGTTTTGTGAAAAGAACTCCCATTGCCTTTCACACTTCCAATGTCCAGAATTTTGAGACTCTTTGGCTCAATTTCGGTATCAATGAACGCTATTGAGTTCATTTATGCTTTAAATGTGTCATCAGGTTATCTTTTTTGCATGTGCCCCAACGTTTTATGTGTATGAGCCGTTGCGTGTCTCACACACGAACCATTAAAAGTACAAAACTCCGCTGGAAAATTCCCAAGAATTTTCCAGATAAGCACAGACCAGCAATGGCTTATACACGGTGTTGAACCAAACCTAAAGGTAGCAAAAATCCCTAAAGCAAGCATTCGCTGTTACATCTTCATAACTACAATCAATAATTATGAAGATTTCAAGAACAGACAGGGGGCAGCAGGCCCTCCAAAGCCTTGAGCGAAGACTCAGGGTTTCCAACCACAGCGAACAGC
>LXQK01000117.1 GCA_001683905.1 Marivirga sp. ANT-B6 | reverse complement strand
CGCAGTGCTCAGGCAGCAGGTTGTGTTGATTTTGTTTTACCACTTGACAAAATTGCAGCTAAGCTAAAAAAAATAGCAGCTGCTCTAAAAATTTAGAAGCGATTTACAAAATCAGAACGTATTAGTTGCAAATTAAAACTAACCAAATTATAATTTAATTTTTTGAATGAGCTATCAAAAAAACTACTGCATTGACATTGAGAAAGAGTGACAAGGAAAAAAGCCCGAAAGGCGTGCTTCATTATGACCAGTCAATAATAGATAAATTCATATATGGGGAACGTAAAAAACATGTTTTCGTCACAGGTATCACCGGAAACCAAGGTAGTGCTGTGGCAAAATCCCTATTAGAAGGAAATAATTCGGTCACTGGTTTAACACATAATGCAAATTCAGAAAAAGCGAAGCAATGGAAGGCACAAGGTATTACAGTTATTGAAGGGGATATTAGCAATCCTAATACTTATGAATTATATCTTGATCAGGCTGACGCAGTATATCTGGTACAAGCTTTACAGCGAAAAGACCAAGAGATACTGCAAGGGAAACGATTTATTGACACAATTAAACCTGAAACTCATTTGGTATATGCCTCTGTTCTTGGCGCAGACCCAGGTACAACTATACCTCATTTTGATAGCAAGTTTGAACTTGCAAATTATATAAAATCTAAAAATATTATTTATTCCATACTTCGACCAGCTTCATTTTACGATAATCATTTGTTACCACGGCTGGCTAGTGATATTAAAAAAGGAAAGTATATTTCTCCTCTAAAAAAAATGTGTAAACAACAAATGATTGGAGTTGATGATATTGGAAAAATAGCTGCTGCTGTAATTTCTAACAAAGAAAAATCGAATAATAAAACAATTTCAATCGCTACCGATGAATGGCAGATTGGTATGATTCCCCAAATATTTTCAGAAGCTATTAACAAGCCTGTAAGCTATAAAAGACTCCCAGGGTTTATTACTCGATTAGCTATGGGAAAAGACCTTTCAAAAATGTTTAAATACATGAATCAGAATGACTTTTGTGTAATAAGTAACATGCAAGATGTGAGAGACGAATTCAATATAAGTGGTGATTTTAGAAGTTGGGTTAATAAATATTTCACACCGAAAAGCATTGATAAATGAGAAAGCACAATTATAAAGCATTCGGCTTGCCGTATCTTTGGGGCAGGTAAATGGTCATATGGCAAACACGACTTAAAACACAAGAATTACCACAGAAAGGCTCCATGTTAAAGTAGTATCTTCTTAAGGAAACCAATATTGTTCTTATACCCTTAATCAACCGTAATGTTAGTGAATAACCGCTGTTCTATAAATTCAAAAACGTTAATCAAATTTTTGCCAATTATATTGGCGCTCTGCATTCAGTTACCGCTTTTTGCGCAGTCAAAGGTATTAACATACGACTCTTCCTTTCATAATAGCTACTACGATCAAAAAGTTTCGCTATTTCGACTATTACCAGTAACCGAAGGGTCCATTATTTTTGTGGGAAACAGCATTACAGATATCGGTGAATGGAGTGAGATGTGGCAAAATATAAAAGTAAAGAACCGGGGTATTTCTTCCGATATCACCTTTGGCGTTTTGGATAGATTGGATGAAATAATCCGATCGAAGCCTTCTAAAGCATTTCTGATGATAGGTATCAATGACATCGCGAGAGGTATTCCTGATAAGACGATCATCAGGAATATTAGCAGGATATTAGAACAACTACAGGAGGAGTCGCCAGAAATAACGGTATTTGTTCAGAGCATCCTGCCAACTAATAGCGCTTTCACGGAATATATCAATCACCAAAATAAGGGACAGCATATCAAAACGATCAACAGTGCGCTTGAAGAATTAGTGCCACAATATGGGGCGGTCTATGTCGATTTGCATGCAATTTTTGTAGACGAGAAAGGCAATCTTGATAAACAATATACCAATGACGGCCTTCACCTTAACGGCGCCGGATATTTGCATTGGAAAGCCTTTTTAGAAAACAAAAATTTCTGCTGTGACTAATCGGTTGCACGTTTAAGCAAGGACAAGTAACCGGTTACGTACCAAAAGGCATGCGCCAATTACACCAGCCTGGTTGCCCAGGGAAGAAACCTTAAGTTGGGTGTCGTTGTTTACAAGGCTAAGCGAATATTTGTTGATGGCACTTTTAATGGGTAGCCGGATATACTCCTCTGTAGAAGCCAGGCTGCCCCCTATAACCACGAGTTCGGGGTTGAAGATATTGATCAACAGCGCGATCCCTCTTCCCAGTTTTTCGCCAATTTGGGCAATTAGTTCAATAGCCAGGATATCGTCATTATGTGCTGCTTCGATGATGTCTTCTAATTTAATTCTCTCTGGATTATCCTTGTTTTTTATAGAAGATGAAGATCCATTGTTAATTTTCTCGCGGACCTTCTCCAATAACGCCCAGCCCGAGGCTTCTGTTTCCAGGCATCCCTTTTTACCACAATGGCATATTGTTTCATTTTGGAAGATGGGAATGTGGCCAAACTCTCCTGAATAACCCGATTTACCATAGTATAACTGGCTATCGATCATGATACCCATCCCTATGCCATAATCCAGGTTGAGGAAGATTACATCTTTTTCATCCTTCACAACACCAGAACAAAATTCACCGTACGCCATGGCCCTGGAGTCGTTTTCCAGAAATACCGGTATGCCCACGTACGATTCGATGATTCTGCTCAAAGGATCTTCATGAAAATGAAAAAAGCTATAACTATAACCTGTCGCATTGTTGATTCTACCGGAAAGATTAATGCCAATCCCTAAAATCTTATCTCTTGGTGTAGGCAGGTCGTTGATAAACTTATTGATAAGTTGACAAAGCTGGTGCAAGGAGGCTTCATTGTTGGCCAATTCATAAGGAAGATTTTCCTGAATTTTCACAATCTTCTTTTGAAAATCTGTTAGCCCGATATTGATATGATTATGCTTCACATCGATACCAACAAAAAAACCTGAGTCTGGTGATAAACCATAAAGATTAGGTTTGCGCCCGCCTGTTGATCCGACTTTACCATAATCTTTTACCAAACCATCCTGCATCAGATCATTGACCAGGCTTGTAACTTTAGGAATACTCAGGTTTAATTCTTTGCAAAGTTCGGCAATGGTGGTATTGCCCTTATTGGCAAAAAAGGACATCAAAGATTTTTTAACGTTTACATTTTTATAAGCGACTCCTGTTGGATTATCGCTGTTCATTTCCTCAAAAAATGTCCTTGTCATAATCTTATTGCCCGTCTCCGAAACTTTATTTCTGAATATTGCACTAAATTTAATGCTTTGATATAACTTATTAAAGTTTTTCTATAAATAGAATAACTTGTTAAACTTAATAAAAAATATTAAAAAGTTATTGTTCTTCTATCGAATTTTTATTTACTTTGGTTTAACCAATTCTCCAATGATAAACATTATTAAGTTCATCTGCTTCATTTTAATCGGTATGCTCTACGGAGAGAGCCTGTACGCCCAAGACAAGCAAACGGAGCTATTGATTATTGGAGGAGGAGCAAGCGGTACAACAGCTGCTATTCAGGCATCGCGAATGGGAATTGCAACTTTATTGATTGAAGAAACCACCTGGCTTGGTGGGATGCTCACCAGCGCAGGCGTCTCAGCCATCGATGGTAACCATCAGTTACCCTCCGGATTATGGGGTGAGTTTCGAAACAAATTGTATCAGCACTACGGCGGGCCGGATAAAGTTGAAACCGGTTGGGTAAGTAATACGCTTTTTGAACCTTCTGTCGGCAACCAGATACTCCAAAACTTAGCAAGCCATAAAAATCTGACAATCCTATACAATACGTCGGTGGTTTCGCTCCAAAAAGATGACGATGGTTGGAGGGTAGGGGTTGTGCGCAATAAAAAGAGGCAATTGATTAGTGCAAAACTAATCATAGATGCTACGGAGTTAGGAGACGTCGCAGCCATGGCCGGCGTAATGTATGACGTAGGTATGGATGACCGCGATGTGACAGGTGAGCCATTTGCTCCTGCACAGGAGAATAATATTGTTCAGGATCTAACCTATGTTGCAATATTAAAGGACTATGGACCCGAGGCTGATATGACCATTGCCAAACCGCCAGGGTATGATCCTCAGGTTTTTGATTGTGCATGCGACATTTCTGATCCGTCAGGTGATTCGGGCCCTAACAATAATTGCCGTCAGATGATGCATTATGCCAAGTTGCCTCAGGAAAAATATATGATCAACTGGCCAAAATGTGGGAACGATACTTACGTGAATGTAATAGAGGATAGCCCCAAAGAACGCGTTGAAAAGCTTAAAGAAGCTAAACTGCAGACGCTTCGTTTTATATATTATATACAAACAATGTTGGGCTATAAAAATCTTGGACTGGCCAGGGGAGAATTTCCTACCAAAGACTTATTGCCTATGATACCTTACCATCGCGAGTCCAGGCGTATCCATGGGCTGGCACGGATGGCTTTGCATCATATTGCTGATCCTTTTCACCAGGAAGCTGCCTACTATCGGACAGGAATAGCCGTGGGAGATTATCCTATAGATCATCATCATTATAAAAAGCCTGAGGCCCCGGCCATAGAATTCCTTAAAATCAAAGTGCCCTCTTATAATATTCCTTTAGGCGCGTTAATTCCAAAAGATGTCGATAATCTTATTATAGCAGAAAAAAGTATTAGTGTCACCAATATCGTCAATGGCACCACCAGGTTACAACCTGTAGTGCTTGGCATAGGACAGGCGGCCGGCGCGTTGGCGGCAATAAGTCTGCAGCACGATACCCCCCCCCGGCAGGTAAACATCAGGGAGGTGCAGCAGGCATTATTAGATGCCAGTGCCTACATCATGCCTTATATCGATACCAAGCCTGCCGACCCGGCATTTCAAGCGATGCAACGAATTGGGGCTACCGGTATTTTAAAAGGAAAAGGTATTCCTTACAAATGGGCCAATCAGACCTGGTTTTACCCCGACGATCCGATCAGTCAATATGACCTTTTACAAGGACTAAAGCCTGTTTACAACAACCTTATAGATTTCGCTGCTTCTGGCGAAAAAGTTACCAACCTTTATCTTCAGGAACTCATGCGGGCTGTCGATCCTAAAATTACCGCTGAAGCGATAGGAAAAGCCTATCATGCCTCAGGACTTGATGGTAATAAGCCTGAACCTGATATATTGACGCGAAGGGAGATAGCGATACTTATCGATTATCTGTTCAATCCTTTTCTATTGCCCGTTGATTTTGACGGCCACTTTATACCCTAACGATAGTGCTCAAATGATATATATTATGAATAGTGACATTTTTCAAAAATTAGGAAGGGGCCA
>LXQK01000116.1 GCA_001683905.1 Marivirga sp. ANT-B6 | reverse complement strand
ATCTTTGCCAAATCATTAAAAAAAATATATGAAAAAACGCTACTATTTTTGTTTCCTATTAGTATTATTTAGTATTTCTTCCGATTCCCTCTCACAAGTTTCCAAGCCTTTGTATCTCGGCACGAAAGCCGAGTTGCGTCAGAAGCTCACCGCTGCGATAAGTAATATCTCCAGAATCAACCCTATCTTAGATTTAAAGGTTGCGGATGGGAGTACAGTTACGGGCGCCATCAATTTCATGCAATCAGAGAATGGTACAGATTATTTCATTGGTGCCATTCAGGGTATTCCTGGTTCCAGCTTCCACTTAAAGATCGGTGCTGATACGTTGGTGGGAAGTGTGATCTATAGAGAAAGCAATATAGCGTACAGCTATTTTGCTGACAACGGTAATGCTTATGTTGAGGAGGTGGATATTAACGACCTACTTTGCGTGAACCTTGAAGACGCCCCTGCTGCTGATAAAACAAAGGCTCGAGGCGCGGCAATTAGCCCGGCACTGTTCAATTTGGAAAGTCAGCCCGGCGCAGCAGGTTGTGTATTACTTGACTTCGACGGTCACTATGTATCAGGCACTTATTGGAACAGCGGAAACCCTATCGACGCTGCTCCCTCAGGCATGACCGATGCGGCGGTGGCGGAACACTGGGAAATTGTAGCGGAAGATTTTAAACCTTTCAACGTAAATATCACCACAAACGAAGCGGTTTTCAATGCCTACCCGAGAAACAGAAGAATGCGATGTATTGTGACACCTACCACTACCGCTGCTCCCGGTGCAGGAGGTGTGGCCTATATTGGTTCATTCGGGTGGGACGACGACACCCCCTGCTGGACATTTATCACTAGTGGAAAAGCAGGAGGCGAAGCATCTTCTCACGAAGTAGGCCATACATTCAGTCTGAGGCATGATGGAAGAACCAGTCCTTCGGAAGGGTATTTTACCGGTCATGGCAACTGGGCTCCTATTATGGGCGTAGGTTATTATAAAGGCATTACCCAGTGGAGCAGAGGAGAATACGCCTTTGCCAGTAACACAGAAGATGATTTAGCTAAAATAACAGGTACAAGTTTCGGTGTGGGCTACAAGGCAGATGACCACGGTAATAGTGTTAGCGATGCCACTATACTCGACATAAACTCCGCGGGAAATGTCTCATCGGCACAGAACCAGGGAATTATTGAGCGTAATACCGATTTTGATTATTTTTCTTTTTCAACGGCAGGCGGCAATATATTGTTGAATATTAATACCGTCTCCAGGCACGGGGATCTTGATTTGGTGGTAAGATTATATAATCAATCAGGTACCCAGATCGGAACGTTTGATCCTTCGGGTTTAGATGCTGCTGTTACAGCTAATCTCGGCGCCGGCAGTTACTTTATTTCGATAACAGGCACAGGTGCAGGCGATCCTGCCACCAATGGCTATTCAGCTTATGCGTCGTTGGGAAGTTATAGTATAGCAGGCACCATACCTCCCGCCACTACAGTTCAAAGTATAGCCGTTTTCTACAGGGACTGTAGCTATGGAGGCGATTCCGTCGGGTTAGCGGCAGGGGATTACTCCCTCAGCGAGCTAAACGCCCAAGGCATTTTGGATAATGACATTTCTTCAATTAGCGTAAATAGTGGATACGAAGTGGTGCTTTATGATGGGGATAATTTTTCCGGCACATCCTATACGGTGTCGGCTGATGACGCTTGTCTGGTGGCGGCAGCATGGAATGACAAAACTACATCGTTACGCATCCGCACCTCCTCTGGTGTAGCTACTTTAAGTGGCATATACCATATTCAGAACAGATCCAGTAGCAAATATCTTGATGTATCAGGCGTCAGCCAAAATAATGGTGCAAATATCCAATTATGGAGGTTTACGGGTGCTGGCAACCAACAATTTGAATTCCTGCATTTGGGCAATGGCACCTATAAAATTACGGCTGTACATAGCGGCAAGGCTTTAGCTATCAGCGCAGCAAGCACAGCCGACGGCGGTAACTTGCACCAATATGGATACAATGAAACAGAAAATCAGCAATTTGTCGCACAGGCAGCGACAGATGGATACTATAAACTGGTGGCAAAACATAGCGGCAAAATACTGGAAACGGATCGGGGCCTTACTGCTAACGGAACGAACATACACCAGTGGGCAGACAACGGCCAGACCCATGGCCAGTGGAAGCTGATACCAATAGTAACTACGCCGCCACCTTTCAGTACTAAAATTGAGGCTGAAACGTATAGCACCATGGCTGGCGTACGTACCCAAACCACATCTGATACGGGTGGCGGCTTGAATGTAGGTTGGATCGACACCAATGACTGGATGAACTACACCAATATCAATATACCCTCTACGGGAAGCTACCAGATTTCCTATAGAGTTGCAAGTCCTAATGGCGGTCAACTTGCCCTAAGCTTGAATAATGGGGCTACAAGCCTGGGTACTGCAACTATACCTGCTACAGGGGAATGGCAGGCCTGGACTACCATTACGCAAACCGTGAATCTGACGGCAGGTAATCAGTCCTTCAGGATCACTTCGAACACCAAAGGTTGGAATATCAACTGGTTTTCGATCGCTAATACTGGCGGAGCTTTGTCTGATGCTATTGTTGCTGAAGAAATCGCGCCTGAAGCTGCGTTCGGTTTCTACCCAAACCCTGTAAGGAACGAGATCAAATTGATTTCTTCGCAATATCTAAGCGGAGGCCAAGTGAGCATCTTTAACGAAACGGGAAAAGAAGTATACAAGGGACAACTTCAGGAAGATACCATTGACGTTTCCAGCCTTAAAGAAGGTCTTTACCTGTTTATGCTAATCAAAGATGGGAAAAAGATATCAAGAAGATTTATCAAACAATAAAGTTAAATTAGACCAGACAAGGTTGACACTTTGCGACCATTTTACAATTATCTACGGACCATTTGGTAGCTGTTTGTAAAATGGTCTTATGGTTTTGACACTGGAACCGAATGTCGGTACAGTATAATAATGTACAAGATTGCCCATACAATATAAAGCACCCCCGCTACCCAATATACAGGAAGTATCGATTGGCCGGCAATAAATATTTTCAAAAAAAAGTGATGCCTCCTACAGACTACAGAAATGGAAAACATTGGGTATCGCTATTGGCCGCCTGTTGTATATCCCGCCTATCAAGCTCTTCCTTACCTCCAATTTAGCGGGGCGAATCCCAGGTATAGGCCTGCCGTCATTTGCATGAGCAAAACGGTATGTATACTACGCTGCATGCCAATATATAGCAAAAGCACTTCATGGATGAGAAGGCAGACCATCCCAAATACACCAAGCGTTATGGCAGTTGCCGATAGAAAATTTTGTATGGATCATGAGCAGAAGTTAAGTAATGATAAAGATGCTCATTATTGCCTACCCTTTCTCTTGATGTCCTATCTATTACCTGAAAGGAGGATTTTAAATTTTACCGTTAAAAATGATGTTTGAAAAAGCATATATTTGAAATAGGTAAGTTTTCTTACAAGGTAGGCGTCTCTCTAATACGGCGCCCCAGGACAATAGAACGTGTGGCTGGCATCACTCATTATTTGCCGAAACACGCCAGATAATATTGCCGGCATCGTCGGCGACGAGCATGGCACCATCGGAAAGCACGGCAACCCCCACAGGCCGTCCATAGACCTGTGAACTGGATCCATCGGCTATAAAACCTGTAAGAAAATCTTCAGGCTTTGCCGTAGGCTTACCATTATTAAAGGGCACAAATACTACCTTATAGCCAGAAAACTCAGACCTATTCCACGATCCATGCTGACCAATAAAAGCTCCTTTTTGGTATTTTTCCGGAAATTTTTCTCCCTTATAGAATGCGAGGCCAAGTGAGGCTGTATGTGACCCGAGGGGCACTTCAGGAATTAGCGTTTTCGCAACCAGATCGGGACGCTTACCGCGCATCCTGGGGTCTTCGTTAGCACCAAAATAGGCATATGGCCAGCCATAAAAGCCATCTTCCTGCACACTGGTGAGGTAATCCGGCACCAGTTCATCGCCCAAATGATCCCGCTCATTTACCGACGTCCATAGTACATCGGTTCCTGGTGCCCAGTCCATGCCTACCGGGTTCCGGAGCCCACTGGCGTAAATTTTTTCGCCACTCCCATCCGGGTTTATTTCCAATATATTAGCTCTTCTATTTTCTTCATCCATCCCGTATTCCCCAACATTACTTGCTGAACCTACACTGATATAAATCTTTGATCCGTCGGCATTACTGATAATATTTCTTGTCCAGTGGTTATTATACCCGCCCGCGGGTAAATCAAGTATTTTCTCTCCTTTTCCTTCAATTTTCGTCTGTCCTTTTTGGTAAGGGAAACGCATCAACGCATCACTATTGGCCACATAAAAGTAATTATCCAATACCAGCATGCCCAACGGCTGATTTAGATCTTCCAAAAAAGTCACTTTTAAATCCGGTTTCCCATCCTTGTTGGTATCACGAAAGAGTGTAATTCTGTTTGCACTTTTCTCTTCCTTATCTGATTCGGCTACAAAAACATCTTGATTCGGTGCTACATAGATCCACCGTGGATGCTCAAGTCCTTCGGCAAACCTAACCACCGTAAAGCCTTCAGGTGCCGTAGGTTTCTGCTCGTCTTGCCAGCCAATGACTTCACTGTGCTTTTCGTTACTTTTGGTGGTGTCGGGTGCTGGCAGGTTTACCTCACCTACAGCTGTCGAAATAGTAGTATCCTGCGCTTGCTTTCCACCCGATTCTTGTTGCGCGCGACTATCCGATTCACCCGTACCTCGCATCGACTCATTACAGCCCATGAAAATAAAGCATCCGACAAGAGTCCAAAAAAATATTCCGCTTCTGTTGATCATGTTTTTATGTTTTAAGCAAAATGAAAAAAAAAAGCATTTCTCAGAAGAGAAAAACTTCATTCATACTAATTCAAAACACAACACAAGATAAGCCATATTGTTACAACCCTATCAGCCAGACAAATTGATCAAAACATTGATTGCCTAAGAAAATTTATCCGGGATGAGGATATTCATGATATCATGAGCTATCCATATTACGTGGTGAAATAAATATTACCTTAAAAATCTTGTTTTTAATAACATATTCATGGCCAGTACGTATCCACCTTATATTAAACAGACTTTTATTTTTTAAACTAAATCACTTATGAAGAGCTTACAAAAATTATCAAAATCATT
>LXQK01000115.1:8196-19543 GCA_001683905.1 Marivirga sp. ANT-B6 | reverse complement strand
AGGTTGGTTGTCCCAAAGGAAAATGGTGGGTACGGCCTCGGACTACTTGCACTAGCGCAATCCTGTGAAATACTTGCCCAGGGTTGTCCTTCTACAGCCATGTGCTTTGGGATGCATAATGTAGGTACAGCAGTATTGGCGGCAAAAGCCACCGCTTTTCATAAAGAAAAATTTCTCGAACCGATTGCCGAAGGAAAACACCTGACGACTATCGCGTTAAGTGAGCCTGGAACGGGTTCTCACTTTTATTTTCCTCAGACCAAGCTCCAGTCTTTAACCAACGAGGAACTGAAAGTTACAGGTGCAAAGAGTTTTGTAACCAATGGCGGTCATGCCGACTCTTACATAATTTCAACGGTTGCTTTCGATCCCGGTGCAGATCCGTTTCAATTTTCCTGTGTTGTTTTAGAAAAATCACAGGAAAATTTGACCTGGGGAGAACCTTGGTTGGGTCTGGGAATGCGGGGGAACTCTTCCATGAATCTGGAAATAAAAGATGCTATCATCCCCTCTTCTCATCTTCTAGGTGAAAAAGGAGACGAGCTATGGTTCGTTTTCAACGTGGTGGCACCTTATTTTTTAACAGCAATGGCTGGCACCTACCTTGGGATAGCACAAGCAGCTTTCGACGAAGCTAAAAATCATCTTACGAGCAGAACATATTCTCATAGTGGCGCATTGTTAAGTGAAAACCCTATATTACAGCATAGACTTGGCAGTGTATGGGCTAAGCTGGAAAGAACCCGAAGGCTTATTTATCATGCATGCCAGGATGGTGATAATGGAAACGCTTCAGCAACGCTTTCAATAATGGCGGCAAAAGCCGAAGTTGCTGCCTGTGCCAATGAAGTTGTGAATGAAGCGATGACCTTGACAGGTGGTATTGGCTACCAGGAAAATGGACTTCTGGGCAGGCTTTTAAGGGATGCCAGAGCGGCTCATGTCATGGCTCCCACAACCGATCTTTTATATACCTGGATTGGTAGAAACTTATTAGATCAACCAATACTTTCAGATTAAATTTTTTAATGATGCCGACAGAAATCTTATACTCTGAAATAGACGCTACCATATTAGATCGAATTAAGGAAAATTTAAATTTATCTAATATTGTATTTATTGAAGTTACTGATACAGATTATTATAATTTGTTCAGTGAGGATAGCGATACACAAGGTGTCTTTTTAATTGGAGAACACGTTAATAACCCCTTTCTACTGGCACAAAAAGTACACAATCTTGATAAAAATGTCTCTATCCTGATTGTTTCCTCCCCAGGGAATTTTGAAAGGCTTAAACACGGCTTAAAGTTTACGCCATTTATAGGAAATACAGTTCAATGCATCGCCGATAAGTCGGAATCAAACATTGCATCAACTATAGAAGATCTTATTATCAGAACCCAGCAACGGAGAAATTATGTAAGGTTGAAGGCTTCTGCCAAAACGTTTTTGCAAAATAAACCTGACATCGAACAAATCAGAACTGAGTTTTTAGATAAATATCTTGAATATGCCCCCATCGGCGCTCTTTTATTGAAGGTGGGTAAAATTAGAGCTGTAAATGAATATGCTACCCATATTTTTAGTGAAGATGAGACAGCGCTGTTAGACAAAGATTTTATTTCCATGTTTCCGGATAGCATTCGTCCTGCTTTACAAACTTTTATAAATGAGGCACTGGCAATTCAGGTTTTCGCCAGGAAAGATGGGTTTGATCAACAATATCTTGAAATTCGAGTGGCAGAAATTCCCTCTGAATACAAGTTGTTAATTCTCTCTGACATTACCGAAAAAGTAAATGCAAATAAAAAAATAGAGGATCAACTATTTGAATTAAAGAAGATCAACTTCGATTTAGACAATTTCATCTACACTGCCTCTCACGATCTAAAAGCACCAATTCTGAATGTGGAAGGCCTTATGAATGCCTTGACTAAATCCTTTTGTAAAGAGACATCTGAAAAAAAACAAGTTAAAAAAATTGTGGAAATGATTTTCACATCGATAGACAGATTTAAAACTACCATAGGCGATTTATCTGATATCTCGAAAGTTGACAAAATTTTTCAAGAAGACCAGCAAGACCTGGTTATAGCGGAGATCGTAGAAGACGTTAAGATTTCTATCAGTGAAATTATAAAAGACAATAAGGCAACGATCTTAACGAACTGCTTATCCCGGAAGGTTTACTTTTCGAAGAAGAACTTCAGAAGTATTGTCTATAATCTAATCAGTAATGGCATAAAGTATCAAAGCCAGGATAGAGCCCCTGAGATCAGCATTGATTGTGAAGAAGAGAATGACTACCAAATTCTGATCGTTAGAGATAATGGTTTAGGTATTCCAAGTCATAAAAAGGAAGTGATCTTCGATATGTTTAAAAGGCTCCATGATCACGTAGAGGGGAGCGGGATAGGTCTATTCATTGTAAAAAGAATTATCGAAAATGCTGAGGGCAAAATTGAAGTAGAAAGTGAGTTAGGAAAAGGCTCTGAATTCAGAATTTTCTTTAAGAAAGTTAAGACTCTGGAATAGGAGCCGAGTAATTTTGGCTTTTTGCTATTTTCGGAAACGGGCCGGCGAATATCGTGAGAAAATGAGTGACAGACTTCATATAGGGGTATGGTAGGAAATAAGATCCAATTTCTTGGCTGGTTTTACAGGATCGTATTTTGAGACAATACAGCCGTCAACCTCCTTGTCTAGTTGCTGCTTATCTACTATGAAATCATAAGAAGCAAGAAAAAAACCTCCGGTACCACAGGCAGGATCTGCTATGGTTTTCATGGGTTGAGGATTGATGCATTTTACCATGGCTTTGATAAACGCCCTGGGTGTAAAGTATTGGCCGGCGCCGCTTTTGGTGTCTTCTGCATTCTTTTCCAGCAAGCCTTCATAAATATCCCCTTTATCCTTTACGCCCATCACCAACCATTGCTCATTGTCGATCATTTTGATGATCTTCGAAGGCTTGGCGGGGTCTTGGATTTTGTTTTGGCTTTTGGTGAAGATCTGTCCTATAATTCCTTTTTTATTGCCTATACCCTACAACTAAAAGTGACACCACCGACCAATTTAGTAAATCTAAAATTAGAAGCAAGCGCGGGCAAAAAGTGTATGCAAATGATATGTAAATAAAAAAGCCACCTAGAAGTTTTACTTCGTAAGT
Source organism: Marivirga sp. ANT-B6 (assembly GCA_001683905.1). Classification (GTDB taxonomy): domain Bacteria; phylum Bacteroidota; class Bacteroidia; order Cytophagales; family Cyclobacteriaceae; genus ANT-B6. The sequence goes on along the minus strand of LXQK01000115.1, from coordinate 16,372 downwards.
GGCTGATTTTCAAGAGCCTCCTGTCGGGATCGAACCAACGACCTACTGACTACAAGTCAGTAAAATAGCTCTTATAGTCAAGTGTTTAAGTGTAATGGTCACAAAATAGGTCACACTTTTTAAAATTGGTATCTTTAATTAAGTAAAGTGCGACCTGTTTTTAATAGGTCACAAATAGGTCGCACTTTATATCAATCAGAAATAGAAATACGCTCTATTTGCTTTATAAAGGTATAAAAAAAACAGCTAAAAACAACAATAAAAAAAGCCCATCACCCGGGTTGAGCGGAAAAAGGGCTTTTAAACCTGTTTTAAAGGCTTTTTCTAATGAGCCTCCTGTCGGGATCGAACCAACGACCTACTGATTACAAGTCAGTTGCTCTACCAGCTGAGCTAAGGAGGCTTTTCGCTTTAAGCGATTGCAAATCTAATTGTCTTTTTTCTATTTCCAAAGAATTAAAAAAATATATCAGTGATTTTTTCAAAAAACTCAAATTACAGCTTAATCACCATTTTTAGCTGCTCTTTTAGCCGCTGGATATCGTCCTGAGCCTTTTCTATCTTTTCATCGAATTCCTTCCGCAGCTTTTCGGCCGTTTTTGAGGCCGCAAAAAATTCGAGGTTATTCTTCCATAGTGCGATATCATTTTCCAGGTTGGAAATCTCTTTGCGCAGCGCGCTTTCCTTCTGGTAGATCTTCTTGGAAGCATTGGGGCTATTCTTCAGGTTGTTTAGCTGCACGGAGAACTTCATCTTCTTCTGCTCGTCCTTATCCCCTCCTCCTAAGGCTTCTATCAACTTGTTGACGGCCTCATTATACCTTTCCTGGATCTTCTTAATGGCGTCACGAGGCACAAAGCCGATGGCACTATATTGTTGCTGAAAAGCCTCCAGGTCCTCGATACTTCCGGTTTTGGCCGCTGCCATGGCCTCCATTTCTTTAATAATGGCTTCCTTCTGCTCCAGGTTTTGCTGGTATTCTTTTTCTACATGCTTATTTTTCTGTCTTCTGTTGTTGAAAAAAGCGTCACATGCTGTTTTGAACTTCTTATAAACGGACTCTCTCTGCTTTTCGGGTACAGGACCTATCTCTTTCCATTGCTCCTGCAGCTTTTTCAGCTCGTTGGATGTGGCTACCCAGTCATTACTTTCTTTCAAGGCTTCTGCCTTTTCTACCAGGGTTTCTTTCAGCTTCAGATTGGCCTCGCGATGTTCCTCCAGAGATTTGAAGAAGGTGTTTTTATTGCTAAAAAATGCTTTAAAGGCACCCCAAAAATGCTTATTGATCTCCCGTGCGCTCTCCCTTGGCAATCCGCCGATGGCCTCCCATCGCTTCTGCAAAGCGAGTAGCTCCTGCGTCTTTTTATTCCAGTCGTTGATTCTGTCCGACGTAAAAGCAGCATAGTCCTGGGCTTCGTCGCCAATTTGCCTTTTTGCATCGGCATTGGCCTGCAGCTCACCCTTCATCTGGTCAAGGTAGTCCTTGCGTTTGGCATATACCTTGTCGGAGGCTGCCTTAAAGCGCTGCCATAAAGCCTCCTGCTCGGCCTGAGGTACGGGACCGATATGCTTATACTCTTCATGCAGGTCGTTCAGCTCTTTGATCGCATCCTTCAGGCTAGGATGCGCATCGAGTTTTTCTGCCCGCTTGCACACCTCGAGTTTGGCTTCCAGGTTTTTCTTCCTGTCCAGCTCCTTAAGCTCAAAGTAGATGCTACGGTTGTCATAGAACCTGTCCATCAGCGCATTGTAATTCGCCCAGAGGCTCTTTACAAATGGTCTGGGCACCTGCCCAAGCGCTTTCCACTGATTTTGTATTTCCTTTAGGGCGGCAATACTGGCATTGCTCTCTTCGCCGTCTACCAGATGGCGCAGGCGTTCGAGCAGCTCATTTTTTGCCTCCAGGTTTTTATCCTTTTGCTTTTCGGCCTCCTGAAAATACCTGGTCCTTTCGTCTTTGTATTGCTTGTATAGCGAATCGAACTTGTGGGTCGGATCGTCATATTTGTAGTCGAAGTCGGCTTCCTCGCCCCCTTTGGCCACAAAATCATCCAATGCTTCCTTACGCTCCTGCGCTTTTACTTCGTCAAAAGCATGCTTAAGTGATTTGATGGCTTTATCCTGGTGCTGATGGTCGCTACCATCGACCAGTTCTTCGAGCGCCTGAAGCAGCTGTGCCTTGTCAAAATTGCTGTAATCAGGAATATCATGTTGGTCATTATGGTGGCTTTCCCCGTGCTCGTGCTCCTGCTCCTCCTCGTGCTCGTGCTCCTGCTCCTCCTCGTTACTGTCTGTCACTTCCCGGGCTTGCTCCGCCACACCATCCGACAGCTCCTCATGCAGGTTGTCGACTACCTGCGGGGCTTTTTGTTCTGTCTCTTGCGATATGTCTCTCTCTTTGCTCATCGTATTTCTTATTTACAGCCAGTACTTATTACAAACATAAACAAAATAATCATAATTGCGGTCATTGTGCATTTATCCCAGATCAGGTACCCATAGAGCCTGAAGCAATGTTTTTGCGCCTAGTTTGACCTTGGATCTAATGGATAGTTGGAAAACATCTTAAACTTGCCTCCCATTTCGCTTAAGACTTGTTTCCACAGAGAATCTGCCGCTGTTTCGAAAATTTGCCTGGGTGTAACGATATCCGAAACGATCCAGGAGTTTTGCGCCAACTCATCCAAAAGCTGCGTCTTGCCCCAGCCAGAATACCCCAGGAAAAACTGAAAGTCTTTTGGATCGGCCTGACCGCTCTCCAGCAGTAGGAGCATCTTCTCAAAATTGCCGCCCCAAAATATACCGGGAGCTATCGCTATGGCTCCATCGATGTCGCCACGTCTGTGGATATAGTGCAGCGTATCTTGTTGCACAGGACCGCCGATATACAATAAATGGTCTTTTCGTGATATATTTTCCATTACATCCTTCAGATGAAGCAGCGATGGCTTATTCAGCACGAGCCCAAAAGTGCCTTCCTCATTGTGCTCACAAATGAGAACCACTGTTCTGGTAAAATTCGGATCAGGTAAAAATGGTTCCGATATCAATATTTTTCCTTTGGCAGGTTCCCTGGTATTTCCTTCGTGGTAATATGTCATAGCATTAGATTTATGCATTAATAATCGACTTTCTTTATATCATATCATCAAACACTGATAATTTTTTGCGCGCTGTAGGCACATCTATGTAGGTAACGAATTTACAGGACGCCATTGTACAATACCACATGGTAATTATGCCATTGTGACAGCGATCATTCCTAATACAGGGAAATGGCTATGCTTCATTATACCGATGATTGATGTCACAAACAAAGGAAACAATTGCTTGTTTAGGTTATTTGTTTTTAATTTGATCCAAAGAAATTGCTATAGAAATGAACAACAGCATAGCTGATATCAGGAAAGATTACACGAAAAGAAGCCTTGAGATAGCGCAGGCTTCTTCATCTCCTATAGAACAATTTAAAATATGGTTTCAGGAGGCTGTTAGCGCAGCGGTTCCCGAGCCCAATGCTATGAACCTCTCCACCATCAGCGCAGATGGCAAACCCGCCAGTAGGATTGTACTGTTAAAGGGAATTGAAGATGGGGGATTTACTTTCTTTACCAATTATGAAAGTAGAAAGGGCAGGGAAATGTCGGGGCATCCTTTTGTCGCCATCACCTTCTTTTGGCCAGAGCTCGAGCGTCAGGTGCGGATCGAAGGGCGGGTGTCCAGGCTCAGCGATCACCTGTCGGACGTTTACTTTAAAAGCCGGCCCAGGGGAAGCCAGGTAGGTGCATGGGTATCGCCACAAAGCCATGTAATTGCCAGCAGGGAGATGCTTATTGAGCAACAGCTGGCCATTGAGCAGCAGTATGAAAACCAGGAGGTACCGCGTCCACCGCACTGGGGTGGCTATCTGGTGACGCCTGCACTGGTAGAATTCTGGCAAGGCAGGCCAAGCCGCTTGCACGACCGCATTCAGTATACCCTGCACGGTGAGGCCTGGAAACTGGAAAGGCTTGCGCCGTAAAAGCAACAAAAGATCTATTCAACCTGGTAATAAAAAGAGAGGTCTTTCGTCCAGGAAAATTCTCTCTTTTTATAAGTATATTTGATCGTATTAGTAAGATAATTTGTAGGCAGCTACTTTATTTTTCATAAATGTTGGCACCAGTACCAAATTTTCTTCAGCGATGTAGTCGATATCGGCTGTGTTCGACTCCTGCGCTTTTGTATCCAACAACAGATGCTCTTTCCCATCTTTTATCAGGTAAATTTCACCTTTCCATCTGCTGGCAATATAGGTATTATCGTCGATAATGACGAGTCCATCCCCACCAGTAATCACATCATTGATTACTTTTTTGGAAGAGCCGTCTTTTCCATAATTGGTCAGGCCAGAACCATCCAATATCAACAATTCGCCGGCATCATTGACGGCAAGTCCGTTGATACCGTTCATACCTTCTGCCATGGTAGTTACTTTTCCGTTATCCAAAATATGTACTTTACCAGTATTGGAGTCGGAAAAATAAACCTTACTGCCATCTGTGGCTGCGTCATTTAAAAAGGCAGCGCCTTCCACCGGATAACGATTCGCGATGCTGCTGTCAGCCATATTGATTTCTACCAAAGCATCAATATCAGTTACATACAATTTACCATTCATCATGGCCATTCCTTTAGGAGCGTGCAGTCCTTTCACATAGTTTAAGGTCGTGATGGACCCGTCAGGGCTGATGCGCGAGATAAATCCGTTCCCGTCCTTTTCCGTAGGATTTCCATTGATATTACTCACGTAAATTGTGCCCGCATCTTTGTCGTATAAGGTAGACTCAGCAGTGGTCATCGTGGTATCGGTTTCCCAGGCCATGACCAGTTTGGGTGTTGTTGCTACCGCTGCTGTATCAGCAACGGTCGTTTCGGCATTGCTTTGTTTTTCTGAGGTGTTGGAACAGGCGTAAAAAGTGGCTGAAAATAAAGCCAGAGCTATAATTCTTTTCATAATTAAGGATTAATATGTTTAAAGACATAAATATAACAGGTCCGGGCGAATTATGTTAGTAAATATAATCATTTCAAGATGTCCTATATTTTGTCGCCAAGATAAGGTTGTTAAATCACCGATAGTGCGAAATTCATGACTAAATCCCATTCTCATAATGCATATTCCGTTGATATAAAAAAATATCGGTGCCTCCCCCTTAAACAACCATTTATATAACACTCTTGTTGCATTTTGACTTTCAAAGCAGAAGTTTCTACTTTTAAGGTTGTGATTTTTAATAACGAAGATCAAAAAATAATAAACCAATTCTTAGAAAGTATGAAAATCTATAAACAGATATTTTACACGATGCTGGTGTTAGCGGGAATTTTTATGAACTCCTGCGCGTCGAAAGAAACGCCTCAGGAAAAGGAGGAATTTGCTATTGATTTTGAGAAATATACCCTCGACAATGGCCTGCAGGTAATCCTACATCAGGACAAGTCAGACCCTATTGTGTCTGTAGCCATCATGTATCATGTAGGCTCGAACAGGGAAAAGCCCGGCCGAACAGGCTTCGCGCATTTCTTCGAACATATGCTATTCCAGGATTCGGAAAACGTTGGCAAGGGGGAGTTCTTCAGAAAGATTCAGGAGCTTGGTGGCACCTTCAATGGTGGCACCTGGACCGATGGCACAGTTTATTACGAAGTAGTGCCCAAGGATGCTTTGGAAAAGATACTTTGGATGGAATCGGACAGAATGGGATTTTTCATCAATACCGTAACGGAATCAGGCCTGGAAAATGAAAAGAAGGTTGTAAAAAACGAGAAAAGGGAACGTGTAGATAACCAGCCGTATGGACATACTAATTATGTTGTCCTGAAGACGCTTTATTCACAGGAGCATCCCTATAATTGGGATGTTATTGGTAGCCTTGAAGATTTACAAAACGCAACTTTGGACGATGTTAGATCATTCTATCAGAACTATTATGGCCCAAATAATGCCACAATGGTTATAGCTGGTGATTTTGAAAACGGCAATGTTAAGGACCTGGTAGAAAAATATTTCGGTGAGATTGCAGCGAAAGAAAAGGTTGAACCTATCAAGCCACAACCTGGTGTTTTAAAGCAAACTGTAAAGCTTTTTCATGAAGATAACTTCGCCAAACTACCGGAGCTGACCCTCACCTACCCTACGGTAGAATCATATCACGATGATTCCTATGCCCTTGATATTTTGGGCGACCTCCTTACCGACGGAAAGCGGGCGGCGTTATATAAGGTGCTTGTAGACGAAAAAAAGCTGGCGCCTCAGCCCAATGCCTACCATTATGCACAGGAGCTGGCGGGTACCTTCACCATCGAAGCACGGGCTTTTGATGGCTCCGACCTCGACAGTGTCTACCAGGGTGTTTTCACGGCATTACAAGCTTTTGAAAAGGATGGGTTTGCCGATAAAGACCTCGAGCGAATTAAAAACCTTCAGGAGACTAATTTCTATAATAGCATTTCGAGCGTTTTAGGCAAATCATTCCAGTTGGCACAGTACAACGTTTTTGCTGGCGACCCGTCAGAGCTCACGACCGATGTAAAAAAGGTACGTGCCGTGACGCGCGACGATGTGATGCGTGTTTATGACTTGTATATTAAGAACAAAAATCATATTGTCACCAGCTTTGTGCCTAAAGGTCAGCTTGATTTGATTGTAGAGGGTTCTACAAAAGCTGAAGTTGAGGAAGAAGAGATTGTGGCAGGTGCCCAGGAAGACATGGTAGAAGAGGATACAACACGAAACTTTACACGAACAGCCTCCAGAATCGACCGCTCGAAGGAGCCACCTTTGGGAGGTGCACCCGTCATTTCAGCGCCGGACATCTGGACGTCGAAATTAGCCAATGGCATGCAGGTGTATGGCATCGAGTCGAAAGAGTTGCCATTGGTACAATTTAGTATCCGTATCATGGGTGGCATGTACCTGGACGACCCCTCAAAAGTTGGTGTGGCAAACCTAATCACGGATATGATGATGGAAGGCACGAAAAACAAAACGCCCGAGCAACTAGAAGATGCTATCGGACAATTGGGTGCCAATTTAAACATGTATACCTCTCCGGAGTATATCACATTGAGCGGAAATTGCCTGGCAAGAAACTACGATGAGGTAATTAGCCTGGTGAACGAAATACTGATGGAGCCACGATGGGACGAAAAAGAATTTGAGCGTATCAAGCAAAGTACCATCAGCACTATTCAGCAAAGAAGTGCTGACCCCAATGCCGTTGCTTCGAGGGTATACAATAGGCTGCTGTATGGGGAAGACCATATTTTATCTCATCCGACATCAGGTACCATTGCTTCTGTTGAGGCTATTACTTTGCAGGATCTAAAGGATTATTATGCCAAATACTTTTCTCCTTCTATTGCAAACTTCCACATATCTGGCGACCTAACACAGCAAAACGTTTTAGCGTCTCTCGAAACCATGGAAAAGAACTGGAAAGCCAAAGAAGTTAGCATGCCAGTATATGAGGCAAAGCCTGCCGCTGCTAAGCCGCAGATTTACTTTGTGGATGTTCCTGATGCCAAGCAGTCGGTTATCCAGGTGGGTAGCCTTACGGATATCAAAGGAAACGATGACTATAACGCAGCCCTCGTAGCCAATTATAGGTTGGGCTCTGGCTCTGCAGGCAAGTTATTTCAGACCTTGAGGGAGGAAAAAGGATACACCTACGGTGCGTATTCTTACTTTGACAGGAAGGTGGATAAAAGTGCTTTTGTAGCCTCTTCCAGTGTGAAATCTGATGTAACGCTCGAGTCTGTAGAGATCTTCAAGGACCTGATCAATACCTACAGTGATACGTACACGCAGGAAGAGCTGGATAAAACCAAAAACACCCTGATCAAGAATGATTCGCGCAACTTTGAAACCCTGGGTCAACGCGTGGGGATGCTGCAGAATATCAGCACGTTTAATTTGCCCCTAGACTATGTTAAAAAAAATCAGGATGCCATCTCCCAAATGAGCCTGGCCGATGTGAAGAAAACCATCAGCCAACAAATGGATCCCAATAAGCTTGTATTTTTAGTTGTAGGGGATGGCAAGACGCAGTTCGACCGATTGAAAGATGCAAATTTAGGTGATCCAGTATTATTGGATAAAGACGGCCAACCGGTGAATAATCCTAAAGAACAA
>LXQK01000115.1:0-8114 GCA_001683905.1 Marivirga sp. ANT-B6 | reverse complement strand
CCTAAAGAACAAATGTTGAAGACACAATAGAGAAAAAGCTTTAAAAAAAGAGAGGCTGCCTGGATCCCAGGCAGCCTCTCTTTTTTAGTTTTAGTTATGTAAATAAGACAGGCAATATGATTTCAAAGGTTGTTCCCTTCTTTTGTTCACTCTGCAGCATGATTTTTCCCTTGAGCTTTTGCACGGCGTTTTTTAAAATATATAGGCCCAACCCTGAGCCAATAGCTTGCTCAGTGCCGCGAAAGAACATATCGAAAATCTTGGAGTGAAGGCTTGCGGGGATGCCAATACCATTGTCTGAAACGACGATGTAAAGGTCATTCTGAGGCCCTTTGTTCTTAATTTCGATATTTACATAAGGCTTTTCCTTATTGTCGGCATATTTTATGGCATTTTCAACCAGGTTTTGAATGATGGTGGTCAAAAGTGATCTATCGCTTACAAATGTGGCCTTCACGTTGATATCGATATTGAACTCAATAAGGTTGAAAAGCGGAAGATTGGCAAATGAATTGATACTTCCATCAATAATTTCCGAAAAGTTAATATCTGTTTTGGTAGCTTCGATATCCTTGATCTTGGTAATTTCAATCAGCGAAAGAATGGTATCATTTAGCCGCTTGATTTGTATGTTGTACATCGTAAAAAATTCAAGCGCAGCAGGATCCTTTATTTCATACTGTACAATATTATGTAGCCCAAGGAGCGAAGCAATAGGCCCCCTTAGATCATGGGAAGCCCGGTATACGAAGGTATCTAATTCGTTATTTTTATAGATAAGATCCTGTTCTGTCAGTTTTTGTTTTGATATATCGCGCATGATGGTAGAAAAGTACTCCGTCGTGCCACTCGCGTTGTTGTGAGAGATAACAACCTGAGAAACAGGAACCTTTAATTGAGTTTTTCCTGAAATAATATTTTCACCGTTCCATATGCCATGCCTAATAGCCTTTTTCAGGCTTTCTTTCCCTACAATTTTTTTGGATCCCCGTTTCGATATTTTGTCAATATGCCATTTTCCAGGTTTTACTTTTTCCAGGCCGTAGAAGTTTCTGCCTGCCTGATTCAGGTAGATGATATTCCCATCTTTGTCGATGATGCCGATGATATCGGAGGTGGCTTCAACGATGGCCTTCATACGATCTTTTTCGGCCTCCATCTTCCTGATCTCGGTGATATCCTGGATGGTACCGTAGTGTTTGGTATGTCTCCCGTCGGGACCAACCAATATTTTTATACTGATATGAAGATTCCTTACCTCTCCGTCAGGTCGAAGCACTTTATATTCGGAGTAATCGAGGAAATCGGGGTTTCTATTATTGAGGATCTTCTCATTTTTAAGCATAAATTTCGCCCAGTGATCAGGATGAATCAATCGATGAAAGCGCTCAAAAGAAAACGTATTTGTGCCTTCTACAGCCACATCAGACCCGAGCATATTTAAAACCTCGTCGCCAACTTTAAAAAGCTGTGTGTTAAAATCGAATTCCCACGTACCCAATGATGCTAGTTTTAACGCGTCGGAAAGGCGAGCTTCGCTTCTTCGTAACTGCTTGGTGCGCGATTCTACAAGCTTTTGAAGGTTCAACTTATAAACTTCCAGCTCCTCCTCATTGCTGCGCATGTCGGTGATATCCTGGCTGGTGCCATATAACTTTACCACCGTTCCATTTCGGTCTTTAATACTGCGTACGCTGGCAAGCACATGTACCGTTTTTTTACCTCTTAAGATTCGATATTCAACAAAATAAAGGAATTCCTTATCGACATTGGTCGCAGCCAGGTGATAGGCGTGCGTAATCTTCTGGACATCGTCAGGGTGCACATATTTACGCAAAAAGTCACCCGTGGTCAGGCCCTTTTCAGGCTTTAATTGTAAAAATTCACAAAGTCCGGGGTTTAAAATTACTTTTTTCTCGATCAGGTCGAGTTCATAGGTGCATATGTTGGCGATCTTCATGGCATCTTCCAACTTATGATTACTTTGCCGAAGCTCTTCTTCTACCACTTTCAGAGAGGTAATATCCCGCGCCGTGGCAACTATAGCAATGAGCTTGTTATCGTCACCAAATTCAGGTACAAGGTACCAGTCTAGTGTTTCGCCGGATAATAATTTGATGACCTTCCTTTCCGTTTTCCTGGTAGCAATTACCCGATCCAGCAGGTCGTCCCATTTTCCAACACTGACAGCATTGAAGTTAAGTTCTTTTGGCGTCCTACCGATGAAATCTGTGGCCGGTCTCCCGGAATATTTTTCAACGGCCGCATTGACGTAAAGATGTCTTTTTTGGGCGTCAAGTTTTACCACGAGGTCGGGCGAGGCATCGGTGATAGAGCAAAGGTTTTTCTCTGAAATCCGTAGGGCAATTTCCGCCTTTCGGATTTCAGAGATATCACGTGCAGTCGTAATCACTGCCTCTACCACGTTAGTGCCATCATCGCTGAATTCGGGTACCAGCAGCCAGTCGATATATTGACCATCCGGTAAAATAAATTCTGCTCGCCCGTTTTTCCCAGAGACAAAGACTTTTTCAATTGCTTGCTCCCATAATTGAATTAATTCGTTGGGAAAGCCAAGGTCATGATGGCTTTTGCCGATAAACGCTTCCGGGTCAATCCCTGTGAGACATTTTACTCGGCTGTTGACGTACAAATGCCTGTACGACCTGTCGAATTTCATAATAATATCAGGGGAAGCTTCCGCCAGGGTACGAAATTTTTTTTCTGATGCTACTAAGGCAAGCTCGGCTCTTTTCATTTCAGTGATATCCCGCGCTATGGCCAGCACATACTGTATGGTACCAAGGCTATCCTTTTCAGGCAGCAGATAACAGTCAAGATACTTGTCTGTTGTTTTTATCTGAATTCTGTTCTTTTCTCCGGTTTTTAATACTTTCCTGATGCTGTTATTAATCAGCTTGCACAAAGGTTTGGTTAGCCCAAGCACGTCTACAGTATGGCCCAACAGGTCTTTTTTCTCGACAGCAAGTAAATTTTCGAGGCTGGCATTAGCATATTTTATTTCACATAAAAGGTTGAATCTGATAATTATATCAGGAGAATAATCCGCCAGAAGCGTGAAATTCTCAGATGGAGCCATTGTTTCTTCTACAATGGTGGCTTTGCCGATCTGATATAATGATGAGAAATTTTTCCCTTTCATGAATTGCTTATTATTGAATCTAAAACTACGAAGAAGGTAGCCGTATTCGCACGAAAAACCATAGGAAAAAGTACATAGATCGGTTTGGATAAAATTATTATTGAAAATGCGTCAAAGCTGGTCGACGTTAAAATCAGCCACATTATCAAAAAAAAAGGCGGCCCATCGGCCGCCTTCATGTCTGATTATTAAGACTTTATTTATCCAATACAATGGCAAAAATGAGCGGCGCTACAATGGTTGCATCGGATTCTACAATATATTTTGGTGTATCAATACCTAATTTCCCCCAGGTGATCTTTTCATTGGGTACCGCACCACTGTAGGAGCCATAGCTTGTGGTGGAGTCACTGATCTGGCAGAAGTATCCCCATAGCGGTATGTTGGTGCGCCCCAGATCCTGGTGAAGCATGGGAACCACACAAATGGGGAAGTCTCCAGCAATACCGCCACCGATCTGGAAGAAACCAATACTTGTATCAGCGGAAATTTGCGTATACCAGTCGGCAAGTTCCATCATATAATGGATACCACCTTTCATGGTATTTACATTTTTCACGTCGCCGCTGATACAGTGGCCGCTATACATGTTCCCTAAGGTAGAATCTTCCCAACCCGGCACAAATATGGGGAGGTTCTTTTTGGCAGCTTCCAACAGCCAGCTATTTTTTGGGTCGATCTGGTAATACTGCTCCAGCTTTCCTGAAAGCAAAACCTTATAAAAAAACTGGTGTGGAAAGTATGCCTCACCTGCCTGGTCGGCTTTTACCCACTCATCCAATACGACGCCTTCCAGCCTGCGCATTGCTTCCATTTCCGGAATACAGGTATCGGTAACCCTATTCATGTGCCGATCCAGCAGGTCTTGCTCTTCCTGCGGAGAAAGGTCGCGATAGTTGGGTATGCGCTCGTAATAGTCGTGGGCGACAAGGTTAAAAATATCTTCTTCCAGGTTTGCTCCAGTACAACTAATGGCATGAACCTTACCTTCCCTGATCATTTCTGCCAGTGAAATGCCCAGCTCTGCCGTAGACATAGCCCCTGCCAGTGTCACCAGCATCTTATTGCCACTTTCTACATGCTTTTTATACCCGTCGGCAGCATCTATTAATGAAGCTGCATTGAAATGTTTAAAATTTTTTCTTAGAAATTCTGAAATGACCATTGATTAAAATTTACAAAGTTGAAAATTTCCGCGGCTATAAAATACCTGTACGGGTTGATAATTAAATGTTATAAAGCGTAAGCCAGCCAATAAAGTTGCAAATGTAGTGTATTTTTTACTATTTCTCGAGCAGGACCATTAGCATGTTTTAGGTACCGGCTATGAAGTTGTCCACCAACAGCATATGTTTTATTTCCAGGGCATTTAACCATTCGTGTAATGTTCGCTTTCTTTTGAAAAAATAAAGTATTTTTATTGCGCGATCGGTGGCCTTGCCATTACTATTTGTACAAATCTTATTTAAAAATAATACATATGTTGAAATGCATGCATAAAGTCTTCATTGCTTTTTATCTCGTTTTCGTGACCACTTCCTTGCAAGATATTCACGCTCAGTCTAAAGCTTTATCAATTGAAAAAATCATGCAGGGCGAAGACTTTGTCGGGCACTCTCCTGAAAATATTTTTTGGTCTGAAGATGGAAGATACATCTACTTCAATTGGAACCCAGATAAGAATATAGCCGACTCATTATACAAAGTCGCGGCAGTTGGTGGAACGCCCATAAAAGTCACGTTGGAGGAAAGGCGGGCAATGCCAGCATTGCAAGGAGTCTATAATAGAGAAAAGACCAGGAAGCTATATACCAAAGCAGGAAGCCTATGGCTTTTTGATATAAAAAATAAGCAACCACTAAAAATTAATCAGACCGAACGGTCAATATCCTCCCCCCGATTCAGCCAGGATGAAACGAAAATATATTATACCCTCGAAAACAACCTTTTCAGCTGGACCATCAGTACGGGAAGCACCCAACAGCTTACCAACTTTATTAAGGAAAACAAGCCCAAAGAAAAAGCGGCAGATGAGCAGGCCACATGGCTTTCGGAGGACCAACTAGCGCTTTCCGATGTGTTGAGGAAAAGAATAGAAGCGCGAGAACTTACAATGCAGCGGCAAAAAAAGGAGCAATCTGCGGCTCCTAAAGATATTTACATTGGTTCCCGGAACGTCTTTAATATTCAACCAGCCCCTGATGGCAGATACATTACCTATTCCCTCTCAGAAAGTCCTGCCGATGCTAAAAATACTTTTGTGCCCAACTACGTTACGGAGTCGGGATATACCGAAAACCTCACTGCCCGACCCAAGGTGGGAAGCCCCCAATCGAAGGCTGAGCTTTGGATCTATGATATGCTAAGGGATACCACCTTTGCTGTGTCGACAGCAGAGATTCCTGGCGTAAAGGATGCTCCTGATTTTACCATAAAAGGAAAGGAAGATAGCAAACCAAGCGATGTTTATTTTGCGGGACCTATTTGGTCTGGCGATGGAAAATATAATGCTGTAATCGTACGATCGGCAAATAGCAAAGACCGCTGGATTATGCAGCTTTCTCTTGCTGATGGCACGCTGGCCTTGCTGGATAGGCAGCGTGATGAGGCATGGATTGCGGGGCCGGGGGTTGGCTGGATGACGAGTGGAGGCAGTATTGGGTGGATGCCTGATAATAGAAGGCTATGGTTTCAGTCGGAAGCGTCGGGTTATTCGCACCTATATGCCGTAGATGTGGTAACAGGAAAAAAAAAGGCCCTTACCACTGGTAATTTTGAGGTGTTCGATCCCTATATATCGAATAATAAGAAAAACTGGTATTTTATCAGCAGCGAAGTAGACCCTGGCGAACGACACCTTTACCGTATGCCTTTGGAAGGTGGGAAGGCGATCAAATTAACGTCGATGGCCGGCAATAACGAGGTAACGCTTTCCCCTGACGAGACGATGCTGGCTATACGGCACTCTTACGCCAACCGGCCCTGGGAACTTTTTATCCAAAAGAACAATGCCGCTGCCGCACCTCAAAAAGTGACCAACTCGCTCACAGAAGCATTTAAAAACTACCCATGGCGGGACCCTGAGATTGTAAGTTTTAAAGCCGCGGATGGCGCACTGGTCAAAGCCCGAATCTATAGACCCGAAAACGCTGTGGCGGGCGGACCGGCAGTCGTCTTTGTGCATGGCGCCGGCTACCTGCAAAATGTGCATAAATGGGGGAGCTCCTATTTCAGGGAATACATGTTTCATAATTTCCTGGTTGACCAGGGATACACCGTACTTGACATCGACTATCGTGGCAGCGCCGGTTATGGCCGGGACTGGCGTACGGGTATCTACAGGCATATGGGTGGTAAGGACCTGAGTGACCATATCGATGGCGCCAGGTTTTTGGTCGAGACTTATGGCGTGGACAAGGAGAAAATAGGGATTTACGGCGGCTCCTACGGAGGATTTATCACGCTGATGGCCATGTTTACCCAGCCTGATGTGTTTGCTGCCGGTGCGGCTTTGCGCGCTGTCACAGATTGGGCGCACTATAACCATGGATATACATCGAATATCTTAAATACCCCTGTAGAAGACAGTATCGCTTATGCCAAAAGTTCTCCGATTTATTATGCTGAGGGATTGAAAGGCGCCCTGCTGATATGTCATGGTATGGTAGATACCAATGTACATTTTCAGGATGTAGTAAGGCTGACGCAAAGGCTGATCGAATTGGGTAAAGACAATTGGGAATTGGCTGTTTACCCTTTGGAAGATCACGGTTTTGTAGAGCCTAGTAGCTGGACTGATGAATACACAAGGATATTTAAGCTATTTGAAGAAAACCTAAAATAGGAATTGATAATCGACGCATTTTTATAATTACCGGGAATCTTCCCTAAAGTTATTGATCAGGTAGTTAATTTCCAGCTTCAGATAATGGCATCATGACCGGCCATGAAGATGACTTCGGTATGGAGCGATTTGACTGGCTATAAGCTGGCCGGATGATAAATAAGAAAAGGCCACCGAACCGGTGGCCTTTTCTTGTTTATAGTGTTACTTACATCGTGACCGGATTAATACCTGTCGTCATCCGATGAATAATCCTTGTCCCTATCACCGCCAGTTCGATTTCTTCTATCTTGATCCCTTTCGTCATGGTCGATGTCCACCTCGGTTTTTCTAACCGTATCACGTACCGTTTCTTCATGCTCTTCGACATCCTTATCTACGCTTATTTCCTCTACCACTCGGGTGCTCTTATTCACTACGGGTACTTCAGCATGTTCCGTGATCTCCATATCCATTTCTTTGAAGTTTTTCAATTCGGCGTCGCTGGCCTCACGATTCACTTCGTTCCTACTGACATTCACATGCTCTTCCCTTAACCGAAGCCTCTCTTCTACCGGTTTTTCAATGATACGACTTCGAATTCGGGTTTTTCCGGTTTCAACCTGCCTCTTACCCACTTCCATTTCCTCTTCGATGACAGGAATAGATTCATCGCTATCCGAATCTGACAAATGCCGCTCTAATTTTGAATCTCCATGTCCTGCGTTGGCATTCTGATCATCCACATCCATGGCGCCGTAGCTATCTAATACCTCAGCGGCACGAATGGCCTCATCAGAATCGTTGGCATGCACGGTAACCACACACTCACTGTTTTTGGCAACATTAGAATATTTGTCTGCTTCGTCATTGCTGTCGAATAAAGAGCTAAAAAATTCGCTGATGCTATCTCTGTCTTTGGTTTTTTCTCTATTAGCCGATTGTGAAGAACTACCTTGCGTGATATCGATATTGCTTTTGTTAAAACCTGTTCGCTCTAATTGCTCAATGGCTGTCTCTGCTTCTGTTTTATTCTGAAAAATTCCTATTACTGTCTGTTTCATGGTTAAAAAAATTAAGTGAAAAATAAAAAATTAAATTATGCTTTCAATGGTTTTTCTGCCGTCC
>LXQK01000114.1:3624-7879 GCA_001683905.1 Marivirga sp. ANT-B6 | reverse complement strand
TCTTAAATCTGGTAAATCGTAAAATATATTTTAATTTTAAATTTTAAAGTAATTTCACATAAATTACCCATTTAAATCATACCCTTTGGACGAAGTATTAAGAATTCAAAACCTTTCTAAAAATTATGGAAGGGTTCATGCCGTAAATAATTTATCGTTGCAAGTTCCTGAAGGATCTGTATACGGCATATTAGGGCCTAATGGCAGTGGCAAAACCACTACTTTAGGGATGATCCTTGACGTGATCAATCCTACCAGTGGCAGCTTTACCTGGTTTGGTAAAAGTGCCTCAAAGGAGAATCGGAAAATTCTGGGCGCTATCCTGGAAACGCCAAATTTTTATCCGTACCTCTCAGCGGAAAAAAATCTGGAAATCGTAGCGACGATCAAACATATAGGCTATTCACATATAGAGCGGGTTTTAAAGATAACAGATCTGTGGGAGAGAAGAAAAGACCACTTTAGCACCTTTTCTTTGGGTATGAAGCAGCGGCTTGCTCTGGCCTCGGCACTTTTGAATGAGCCCCTGGTACTGATTTTAGATGAGCCAACCAATGGGTTGGATCCCCAGGGAATAGCGGAGGTTAGAAATCTTATCCTGAAAATCGCTGCATCTGGTACCACCATCATCATAGCGAGCCATTTACTTGACGAGGTACAGAAAGTATGCACGCATGTCGCTGTACTGAAGTCCGGCAATATCATTTTCCAGGGTCGGGTAGATGAAATTCTAGGCAGCGCTAAATATGTAGAAGTCGGTGCTTCTGATCTTGGGCAACTTGGCGAGGTGCTACTTGGCAGTCAGTTGGCTTCCAACGTCCAAAAAGAAGGTGACAGATTGGTGGCTACCTTATATGATGGTGTATCAGTAGAGGATGTTAGTAAACACTTATTTTCTAAAGGTATCTCTATTACACATATTGCTGAAAGGAAAATAAGCCTTGAAAAACAATTTCTTGATTTACTAGCGGACACCAAATAATGGACTTACTAAAAATAGAATTAAAAAAGCTGGTAAACTACCGCACTTTTTGGGTACTCGTAGCACTTTATGTGATCATATTTTTCATTGTTCTTACGGGGTTAGAGAACCTTATGGGTAATGTTACTTTCGATGGCGAAAAACCTCCTGGATTTGATCCGGCGAGTTTGAATATCAATGTATTTCCCGGCGTCTGGCACAATCTGTCTTTTGTGGCCGGCTATTTCCGGTTTATCCTGGCAGTAATCGTGATCATATCGGTCACCAATGAATACACCTATAGAACGGTGCGTCAAAATATTATCGACGGCT
The DNA here is from genome assembly GCA_001683905.1 of Marivirga sp. ANT-B6. Lineage (GTDB taxonomy): Bacteria > Bacteroidota > Bacteroidia > Cytophagales > Cyclobacteriaceae > ANT-B6. The sequence continues at coordinate 6,585 of LXQK01000114.1, read as the reverse complement.
TAAGCAGAATTGATTTTTTAATTTCAAAATTGTGGGGAGTAATACTTTTAAGCCTTGGATCCACGCTTCTGCTTTTTGCTATCTGTCTGGTATTAGGCTACAAAAACACGCCAAAAAGCGACGCTATACAGGTTTTTGACAATGCCGAATATATCATCGCCTACTTTGTTGAAGTGACCACCTACCTCATCATTGCTTTATTTCTCAGTTTGGCCATCAGAAAGTCGGGATTGACAATAGGCTTACTGCTTTTGTATAGTTTTATCATCGAACCCCTGGCATCCCTCATGCTCCCACCTGAAGTTTCTGCTTTCTTTCCCATTTCCGCCTTAGATAATCTGATACAGGCCCCGTTCAGGCAGCTCTTTACTGATACATACCAAGGTACTGTAGCTTGGAAAGGCGTTGGGATAGCCGCTGCGCATGCGTTCATCTTTACGGCATTATCATATTTTGTACTAAAACAAAACGATCTCTGAAGACTATATGAAATTGAGTCGCTTTTCTACCCCGAGCCTGAAAATACGGCCCAATGGGCAACTCCTGCTTGCCTACTTCAATATGATTGGCGGTAAAGGTGGCACTTTAGTAATGGCAACGATGAAAGAGCGGTGAATGCGGAAAAAGGTCTCCTCAGAAAGCATCACCTCCATAACAGAAATGGACTGTTTTGTAATATAGCCTTTGTCGGGCGTATGAATGTACACATAGTCTTTAGGGTTTCCACAAAACGAATATCTTTGTCGAAAATCATTACCATCTTTCTGTCTACCTGGAAAAGGAAAAGTTTTCCGTTTCGCGGATGTTATCTTTTACCGGTTCTAATCATGAGGCTGCTCAAGGGAGATGAATTTTTGAATCGCGCGCAAAAACCTAAAAAGCGACTGGCTTAAGTAAATAATCTATCGCATTCAATTCGAAACCGTCGAGCGCATAGTCCCTATAGGATGTTGTAAAAATTTAAAGGTTAAAGAAAATATTTAACTGGGAAGGCCTCATCACGAAGAAATAAATACATAGGCGGTATGCAATGGAAATTACTTACTGCGCTTCCCGATATGATAAGATCCTGTTCTGAAGTAGCGTTGACAACGGGTTGTTTCCTTCCGATGCAATAGGAACAAATTGGATAAACATCTCCTCTTTATACCAGTCTAATTTTCTGGTTAAAGCGATCACCTTTTTATGGTCTTGATGCTGATAAGCATATTGTTGCATTGCTTTTTTGCTTTCCCAAATGCTGAACGTAGCCTGTTGTACGATAGGAGCCTCTCCTATTCCTTTGGAGAAGATTAAGCCAGGTTGATCGGCAAGTGCATTGCTTACCCCAGGCACATGCCGCCAAAATGAGATAAGTTTCCTGGTACGTATGGAGGCTCTTGTAATGACGGCATATGGGCCGCCATATGCCGGAGAAATCTTCTCATCGGTAACGAATGGATTGTGCCCCGACCATTGCCCGTGCGACCTGCTGGCCTTCAGGTAAATTGTCCAATAGATATCTGCATTTGCTTTATAATTGCCGATAAAAGACGAATTAGCATGAAAGTGCCTGGCGTAGCCCTCATCTTCCCAAACACCCACAAACGCATAGGTAGAAAAGTCCGGCACAATACTGAAGCCATTACCCGACCCACTCCCTAATAACTTGTGAAATATCAATCCAGCCGTATTTTTCAATAGATTACGCGCCAATCCCATTTGCCGGAATGCCCAAAACTGCCTGGACTTCGCCACATGAAAGAAGCTGACTGTAGTAACCTGAGTTTTCGATAAGCGAAGAAAATTTTTATCTTGCATGGATGCATAAAGATATTATAAACATCTCAACCATGCATATGTTGTCCGAATAATGTTAATTTGAAGAAAAGATTATGGAAATACCCTCAAAGGATCAAGAACGAGCGAAGGTTGCCATTTTAATTGATGGCGACAATGCAAGCCCCACCTTGATTGGAAAGATATTGTCTGAAGCCGGTAAACATGGCCTTACTACCATCCGCCGCATTTATGGAGATTGGACCATGTCCAATATGAAAGGATGGAAAGATGCACTGAACAACCATGCTGTCCAGCCTATTCAACAGTTTCGATATACCATTGGGAAAAATGCCACTGACAGCGCTATGATCATCGATGCGATGGATATCCTTCATAGTGGCCTTGTAGAAGGATTTTGCATCGTTTCCAGCGATAGTGACTATACCAGGCTAGCCACCCGAATCAGGGAGTCGGGAATCTTTGTGATGGGTATCGGAGAGGCAAAAACACCCCGCCCGTTTGTCAACGCCTGTAATTTGTTTGTGTATACCGAAAATCTGGTACCACAGGAAATCGTTGAAAAACCCCGGCGAAAGAAAACGACCAGCAAAAAGGAAACTAAAGTCAACGATCCATTGCCGTTTTTAAAAGAGGCCTTTGAACTTGCTGTGACAGAAGATGGATGGGCCCACCTCTCTACCATGGGGTTGCACCTGCACCAGTTAGACCCGGGCTTCGATCCACGAACCTTTGGATTTAAACAGTTATCGCAGCTTATCAAAGCGCAAGACAATATTTTTGAGGTGCGCCACCAGGACGATAAAGGCCCTAATGCCGTTGCCGTAAAATTGAAAGGACAGCCAGTTACCTGATGAAAAATTGAAAAGTAGGAAAACGATTTCAAAAGATGAATGGGTAAATACCCTCACCCATGCTATAGGATTATGCCTGGGTGCATTTGGTATGGCAGTTCTGCTGTGGGAAGCCTTTAAGTTGAATGATTCTTGGCGGTTAGTCAGCTTTATTATCTATGGCCTTAGCCTGGTGACCATGTATGCCGCCTCGACGTTCTATCATTTTTTCATCGACGAAAAATGGAAGTTCAGGATGAAAATTGTAGATCATGCTGCAATTTACGCGTTAATTGCTGGCACTTATACACCCTTTATGCTTGTTATGCTTCGTGACCATGGGGGATGG
>LXQK01000114.1:0-3496 GCA_001683905.1 Marivirga sp. ANT-B6 | reverse complement strand
TCTTTAAAATATTTTTCATTCAAAAGTTTAAACTGGCTTCCACCATGATATATCTGCTGATGGGTTGGATGGTTGTGGCCGCAGCACGGCCGATGATTCGATATATCCCCGAGGGAGGGCTCATGCTACTGATAGCAGGTGGCCTTTCGTATAGTTTTGGTGTTGTATTTTATCTGTGGAAGAGAATACCTTACCATCATGGCATATGGCATTTATTTGTCCTGGGAGGTAGCATTTGTCATTATCTTGCCATTTATTTTTATGTGTTGCCCTTACGTTAGTAAAAACAGAAAGTCATTCTTCTAAGCATGAAAAAGCACGATAAATCTTCTGAAGGTGCAGATGGACAATTTCCACAATGGCGCATCAGGCTCCATGAAATTATTTTTGAGGCGGATACCAAAGCTGGTAAAGCGTTTGATGTTGCTTTGCTGTATGCTATATTAATCAGCGTGCTTGCTGTAATACTGGAAAGTGTAAGCGAGATCAACAATAGCATTGGAGGATACTTAAGGGCTGCCGAGTGGTCATTTACCATACTTTTTACAGTAGAATATATCGCAAGGATCATTGCTGTACGCAGGCCCGTAAAGTATATTTTCAGCTTCTTTGGTATCATCGACTTTTTGGCCGTTGTGCCTACCTACATTAGTATAATACTGGTAGGTAGTCAATTTCTACTGGTTGTCCGTGCCATACGCCTGCTTAGAGTATTTCGAGTATTGAAACTTACCCGATTTTTAGGGGAGGCTGCTGTACTTACCAACGCCCTCAAAGCCAGCAGACATAAGATTCTGGTCTTCCTGTTGGGCGTATTTTCTCTGGTTATTATTATGGGAACCCTGATGTATGTAATTGAGGGTGAGGAACATGGGTTTACAAGTATTCCCATCAGCATATATTGGGCCATCGTCACATTGACTACAGTAGGTTATGGCGATATATCACCAGGGACAGTGCTGGGGCAGGCCCTGGCCTCTCTTATCATGATCATGGGATATGGCATCATTGCTGTGCCAACAGGTATCGTTACTTCGGAGCTCTCAAAATCCAGTCGGTCCAGCTTTAAACAGTCGGTATGTCACGTGTGCCTCACAACAGACCATCAGGCTGATGCACAGTACTGTAGAAATTGTGGCGAGAAGCTTTGATATCCCCGTGCATACCACCGGCTGCTGACAGGTGCGCAAGTGCCGGAGGCACGAGCTTTATCGAACAATTAACAGCATTTCAAAAACAAAGGGGGCAGCTGTTTATTTATATAGGTATGCGACTTATTAACTTTCCCCTCATCATACTTCTTTGCCTGATTTCCCTGACTAGTTCCCATGGGCAGAAATTGATCCCAACTACTGAGGGGTTAGGTATTGCCATGGAAAGCTACCCTTATCCGTACCCTGTAGAATTTCTGGAGCTGCAAATACAAAATCAGCCGGTAAAGATGGCTTTTATGGATATAAAACCTGAAAAAGCCAACGGTAAAGTGGTTATGCTCCTCCACGGCAAAAACTTTTTTGGCGCCTATTGGAAAGAGACCATCGCCTTCTTATCCACTCATGGCTATCGGGTAATTGTACCGGATTTACCAGGGTTCGGAAAGTCTTCAAAACCCAACCTCCAGTACAGTTTCCATATGCTTGCATCGCAGGCTCGTAATTTGATGAATCACTTACAAATCGATCGGGTTGCTGTTTTAGGCCATTCTATGGGCGGTATGGTCGCCACCCGCTTTGCTTTGATGTTTTCGGAAAACACATCCCACCTGATTCTGGAAAATCCGATTGGACTTGAAGATTATAGTAAAAAAGTGCCCTATGTCTCCGTCGAAGAACATTATAAAGATGCCCTGCAACAAACGGAGGAAAAGATTCGAAATTATCATAAACAGTATTATGCGACATGGAAAGACGCATATGAACAGTATGTGCAGGTGCATGCCCAGTGGCTTAAAAGTGGCGAATATCCGCGCCTTGCTTGGGCGTCGGCCCTCACCTCAGACATGATATTTACTCAGCCTGTGGTATATGAGTTTATTAGAATTAAAGTACCTACTCTTCTGGTGATAGGACAACTGGATAAGACGGCTTTGGGAAAAAACAAAGTACCTGATGATGTAGCAGAATCTATGGGGAATTATAAGAGTTTAGGAATAAAAGCTGCTGCAACTATTCCGGGTGCCACATTGGTAGAGCTGGACAAAGTGGGGCATATTCCACATTTTGAAGCACCAGAAAAATTTCATCAGACTATTTTGCAATTTCTTCGTTAAAATCATTTGATCACTTTCCGAGTATGTTCCTCGTCATCGGGGTCAACCTCTACTATTTCTATCCAGACCGCATGGCTTGAAGGTTCGATTCTACTGCCCATGTATTTGGAGTACACCTGGGTAAACTCTGCGCCCAAAAGTAGGATAACGGAGGAATAGTAAACCCATACAAGTATTAAAACCAGCGAACCAGCGGCACCGTATGTGGTCGCAATAGCGCTTGTCCCCAGGTATAGGCTGATCAGGTATTTACCTAAGGTAAATAACAGGGTGGTCACAAATGCACCAGCCCATACGTCCTTCCATCGGATGCGTGCGTCGGGCAGCACCCGAAAAACCAATGCAAAAACACACGTGATGACAACCAGCGAAATGCCATAATTGATAAAACGCATGATGTTAAAGGTGATATCAGTAATTGACGCGATATAATCTCCAAAGATCCGGAGGGCAGCTTCTAATAACAGTGACACCAGAAGGAGAAACCCAAGCGTGACTACAATGGTAAAAGACATAACCCTGTCCAGTATCAGTTTTAGCCATCCTTTCTTAGGCTTTGCCTTTACCTTCCAGATGCTGTTCAGCGCATTTTGTATAGATACAAACACGGTGGTCGCGCTAAAGGCAAGGGTGGCAATTCCGATGATGGTAGCAACTGTTCCCGTTTCAGTCTGACTGGCATTCTGGATGATACTCTGAATTTGATCAGCACTATTAGAGCCCACTAGATCCTTCATCTGGTGATAAAGTTCTCCCGACACAGCCGCTTCTCCAAAAAAATAACCAGCCACCACTACCATGATGATCAGTACGGCGGGAAGAGAAAATATCGTGTAAAAAGCAATAGATGCACTATAAGTCATTGGATCGTCTTGTACGAACTTCTTGATAGTTTCTTTGAAGATCATCCAGGCTGTTTTCATGGGAAAGGCATGTTTTCTGAATAGAGATAATTATTAAACAAAAAAACACCATAAGAATAGTTTTGTTCTTATGGTGTTTTTTCTAAGCGTTATTGTATTATACTTATTACTCCCCGCTCATCAGCCACGAATTAATCTGAAAAGTATTGCTATAACAGCAATAACCAATAAGATGTGAATAATACCGCCTGCGCTATAGGCAAAGAAACCAATAGCCCAGCCTATAATAAGGATGATAGCAATAATATACAGAAGACCACTCATGATATTTTAATGTTTAGTTGAAAAAATATTATTGTAAAAT
>LXQK01000113.1:4417-7499 GCA_001683905.1 Marivirga sp. ANT-B6 | reverse complement strand
GAGCAGGTATTTTTATTTTTTATGGGAATTTTAACGACTGTCCTCACTACTGATATGATAAAAGCTTATTTGGCTCATAGGATAAGAATATGGGTGACGCCGCGGTCTATCAAAATTATGAATAGAACAGTAGGGATTGCCCTTATTATCTTTGGGCTTCGCCTATTCTACTACGCTGCTACCGGTAAGGAGATATTGATGTAACGCTAACGGCACTTGGTTTTTCTTTAATAATAGGCAGAGACATCTTTGGTAAATAGTAGCCGGAAATAGACGCCGGTAAGCGACCCTAATCCTCCCACAACTGCGCCAACCAATCCTGTGATAGCTACAAGAATATTGCCGTCAGACAGGGTAAAGAGTTCGGCTACTCTATCTGTCAGTATTGAATTCGTTTGAATGTCGATAATCAGCGCATATACAAGCCATAATAGACCCACGCCTAAAAAACCAACCAGAAATGCATTCAGTTTACCATTGGGTAGAATGGCACTGACAAGAAAGGCCACGATTACCGCCGAATACCAGGGAAGCACCTGTTGTGCTACAAACGATAGCCCTGCAATTAACACCACTTTTATTGAGATTTTCATTTTTCAGGGGAAAATGTGTTGGTAAAGATAATTTTTTCAGGGGTAGCCTCTTTGTCCTTCATAAAGAGAAGTCTGTAGTATTGTCCTTTGGCCCATTTATCAATCAGGTTTCCATAATAAGGACTACCAGGATTTCCTGACTGCCCACCGGGGTAGACGCCATAAGCTTCAACATCATCACCAAGGGCTACGATCATTCTCCACGAAGCGCCAGCCCTCGAGCTGGTGGCATTCACGATACTTTTGCCTCCGCCTATTTGAATATTGCCAACACTAAAGGGTTTTATTCGTGCTAAATGTTGGAGGCTGGTGGCTTTGAAATTTCCCCAGGTATATTCCTGCTCGTTTCTTTCCGACCAGCTCATAACAGAATCGACGGCTACTACGAAGCTCCTGTTGATCAGGGTTGTGGCTGTCTCCTTTTCAGGTGTGCTTTTTTGATCGACAAAATCATGAGCAGGATAGTTCTTAAGAAGCTGGATTGTATTATACTCCTCGGGATATACAAGCGCCATGCCTTGGTTTCTAAACTCGTCCCATACCGAATAATATAGTTCCTTCCACCAGATTTCGAAAATCGACGGCGCCTTTGTGTCTGGTCCATTCACATAGTTCCAGGTTTTAAGCAAGTCGTAAGCCTTTACCTGTTGTTTATTCAGGGAAGTATATTGCACGCTGTCAAGCATCATAGGCAGTAGCTCTGCTGCTTTAAGATTATAATTATCTGTCTGTAGTTCCATCATATCAGCCACAGTTGCGCTTTTCATAGCCTGCAATTGGGCATTAATCCTTCTATTCCTAAAATACTCATATTTGCCATCATAGGTATAATAGGGATAATCATCAGCTACCGGAAACTGGTTGGCAGAACTTACAAAGCCGCGTTCGGGATTTTTTACATGTGCATTATGTTCCTGCGGTATGAAACCTTGCCATTCATAGGCTGAGCTACTCCCATCCATTACAAATTTACCTTGCTCTTTCCATTTTGCGGGAAACTTGCCCTGCACCCACAATGCGATGTCACCCTGGGCTGAAGCAAAAACAAAATTCTGAGGTGGAGAATTATAGATTTTTATGGCTTCAACATATTCATCATAGTTCTTGGCGGTGTTTAATTTTAGGAACGTCAGTTGTTCCAGTGAGGTGGAAGGGCCATGTGCTACCCATTCAAGCGCAAGATTTTCTCTGCCCGTTTTACCCTTGAAGCTTTCATCATATACAACCGGCCCATAATGTGTGTAAAGCACCGTATCGAAAAAGGAATCCTCACCTCTAACTTTAATTTCCTCGATTCTTATCTGAGTTCTTAGCCATTTGTCATCAAATTTATACTCTTTCTTTGCGCCGTCTCTAAATTGGATGGTATACCAATCCCTAACGTCACGGGTAGCGTTTGTAGAACCCCATGCAATGGAATCATTAAAGCCCAAAATAACACCCAATGTGCCTGGGAATGTAGCGCCATAGGTATTCATCCCCGGCATTTGTAGCTGCATTACATACCATATTGATGGAAGATTTAGTCCCAGGTGTGGATCATTGGCCAATATAGGGCGGCCTGTCGCAGTTTTGCTGCCATCCAGCGCCCAGTTATTGCTTCCATAAATCTGGTCTGGCTTTTCTACGACTTGGGCAACCTTTACATCAGGTACACGCAGTTCAGGTACCTTCAAGGGGATTGGTTCAAAATCCCAATCTGTGCCTGGTGGGATCACCGGCTGTCGGTCTTCTACTGCCTCGGGAAATAAAAAGTCATACTGTTCTTTGCCGAAAAGCTTTAGGGCATTGGTATTTTCGATATCTACATCATAACCCGAAAGATCTTCCGCCATATAACTTAAGAACAATGCTGTTTTATGGGGGCTCCAGGGTTCGGGTTTATAATCTAATAGCTTATATTCTATCGGCAGGTTTTTATAGGAAAGGGTTTGTATATAAGCATTAACTCCCGAAGCATAGGCAGTCAGCCACGACCAGAGTTCTTTATCTTTTTCCATTTCTTTACTTGCATTTACAGCTGCAAATGCAAGTCCCCGTCGGCGTTGTAACCGGTCGATTGGAATAGCATCGCTGCCAGCAATTTCTGCAATCCTGCCTGCAGCGGCATGGGTTTGAAACTCCATCTGCCAAAGCCTGTGCTGGGCAGTGACAAAACCCTGAAGCATATACAGGTCTTCATGGTTTTCAGCAAATATATGGGGAACCAGTAATGAGTCGTATCGCACTGTAGCGGGAGACTTCAATCCTTTTAAGGTCAAATCTTCATTTTGGAAGCTTTCAGGTTTTTCTGCATTTTGCCAAAAACCCTGAAAGGGATCCAGAAACTTGCCAAGGGGAGGGGCAATGCCAATTTTTAAATTTAAAGCGACGGTGACACTTATTGTTATAAATAGGGCTATTAAAAACCTTACCAACTTCATATGAATAATTTTATCAGGAAAGTAGGATAAAATTATAGCATTAAAAAATATAAAGAAAGAAAAGGG
>LXQK01000113.1:0-4332 GCA_001683905.1 Marivirga sp. ANT-B6 | reverse complement strand
GCTATATTTAGCTTCTATCTAATAATATAAAAAATTAGCTGAAGAAAACCTGCTGATAATAACCGATAAAGTTTTCTTCAGCTAAAATATAGGTGTTTATGACACCAATTTAGCGGAAAGAGTAATTTCCGCGGCAGATAAGACCTTAGATACCGGACAATTCTCCTTTGCAGCCTTGGCATGCTTTTGAAAAGCTTCTTCATCAATTCCAGGTATATCGGCTTCGGTATCGAGCTTAATCTTAGTTATTTCAAAACCTTCACCCACCTTTTCTACAGTTACACTGGCAGAAGTAGATACCCGGTTGGGCTTGAAGCCCTCTTTTTCCAACCCTGCAGAAAAAGCCATAGAGAAACATCCGGCATGAGCGGCTGCAATGAGTTCTTCAGGATTGGTACCTTTGCCATTTTCAAACCTCGAGTTAAAAGAATATTGGCCAGTAAACGCCCCACTTCCCAATGAAACTTCACCTTTGCCCTCTTTTAATCCACCATGCCATGCTGCATTTGCTTTTCTTGTAATCATATTGATCTTTCTGTTTTTTGATGTGAAATAATAAACTATATGCTTGTCTTAAACCTTTACGGTACCCAAAAAGTTAAGTTTGGGCCAAAGATATTTTTTTCATCTTCCATATCACCACCAAATTCTATTGTAATCCGATGACTAAATCAGGCTTAAATCTTTTTTCTACGCTTTCCTACTTACGGTTACCGCCTCCCATGAGATATAAAGAAAGCCATTTTAATCTTAATCGGTTTCACATCAATTTTCTATCGAATAATTTCTAAATTTACAGATTAATTTAATTTTCATGACAGCCCCACAAGAACTAGAGCACAGATTAAAACTAAGAAGCATTAAAATATCCGATTTCGAAGAAATCAAAGAAATGATGAATATGATCTATTCCAAAGCAGGAATGGGTTATACCAGGAAGGAATTGAAAGCGCAGATTGATGTTTTTCCTGAAGGGCAGATTTGTATTGAAGATAATGGAAAAGTGGTTGCTGCTGCCCTTAGCCTGGTGGTGGACTATGCCCGGTTTGGTGACAAGCATACCTATGACCAAATTACAGGATTTGGCAAATATGACACGCACAGCATGGACGAAGGGGATACCCTTTATGGAACCGATGTGTTTGTGCATCCAGATTATAGAGGGATGCGATTGGGCAGAAGATTGTATGATGCCAGAAAGGAGCTTTGCGAGAACCTAAACCTGAGGGCTATCATCGCGGGGGGTAGAATACCCGGTTACAAAAAATACCACGAAAAACTAACTCCGAGGCAATATATCAATGAGGTAAAACATAAGGAGATTTACGATCCGGTTCTGAGTTTCCAGATGGCGAATGACTTTCACGTAAGGAAGGTCATCCGGGGGTATCTACCCGATGACAAGGAATCCCAATCATTTGCTACTTTGCTGGAATGGATTAATATCTATTATGAAGAGAAGGAAAAGCTAATTGGTAAACGCAAGACCACGGCCCGCGCCGGTTTGGTACAGTGGCAGATGAGAAAAGTAGATTCAGTAGAAGACCTTTTACAGCAGGTAGAATTTTTTGTAGATACAGTGGCAGGGTATAAGGCAGATTTTGTAGTATTTCCAGAATTTTTCATTGCACCCCTGATGGCTTTATTTAAGGATAAAAGTGCTTCGGATTCGGTTCGTCTTTTAGCTGAGTATACCGAGCAGATTAAAGACGAGATGCTGAATATGGCTGTTTCTTATAACATTAATATTATCGCTGGCTCTATGCCGGAGTATAAAGGACATAAACTGTTTAATGTTTCTTACCTTCTTCGCCGCGATGGTACCGTAGATTCCCAATACAAGTTGCACATAACCCCTGATGAGTCTAATTATTGGGGTGTCCAGGGAGGTGATAAAATCAAAGTTTTTGATACCGATGCCGGCAAAATTGGGATCTTAATCTGCTATGACGTAGAATTCCCTGAATTGAGCAGGATATTAGCTGACGAGGAAATGGAAATACTCTTCGTGCCTTTCTGGACTGATACAAAAAATGCCTATCTGCGCGTTAGAAGGTGTGCCCAGGCCAGGGCTATTGAAAACGAATGTTATGTAGCTATCGCCGGAAGTGTAGGTAATCTGCCGAGGGTAGAAAATATGGATATTCAATATGCGCAAACAGCGGTGTTTTCACCCTCCGATTTTTCTTTTCCACATGATGCCATTGTTGCCGAAGCTACACCCAATACGGAAACAACCGTGGTTGTCGACCTGGATCTTGATCTTCTTAAAGAGCTTCGAACCAAAGGTAGTGTGAGAAACCTACAGCAAAGAAGGAAAGATTTGTACAAATTAACCTTTGCAATGATTAGAGATAAGGGTTGATGATCAGCTATTATTTAAATTGTAAGCAATTAAAATTGGGGTTCTTTAGATTCTTGTAAATGATAAATCCATTACAGCAGGCCGATCCTGTGCTTATCAATAAAGCTAAACAGATTAAAGTGATTATCGCAGACGTTGATGGTGTTTTAACCGACGGTGGCATAATCTACGATAATTCCGGTATGGAACTCAAGAAATTTAATGTGAAAGACGGTCAAATCATCCAGCATTTAAAAAGAGCTGGTATATTGGTTGGTGCAATCACAGGTAGGAAATCTGATGTTGTTAAAAACCGCTGCATCGAATTAAAATTCGACTTTCATTATCACGGTGTAAAGGACAAACTGGAGGTTTTTAACAGGATCAAGACGGACTTCAAGGCCACTAATGCATCGATTGCCTATATCGGTGATGATATTATTGATCTGCCCATACTGAGTATTTGCGGTCTTTCTGCTGCACCAATCGACGCCGTTGATTATGTAAAGTCTACCGTCGACATGGTAACAGCCAAAAAGGGTGGTGAGGGTGCTTTCAGGGAGTTTGCGGACTTTATTCTGACATCGCAAGGAAAAATGGATGAGATCATCAGTTATTACCAACAGAAGAAAGATAAAAATTAATTTTATGGAGAAGTTTGAAAAAGTGGTACAGCTAGCTAAAGATATCACTTTGGGTGGTCAAAAGATGGTATTAATTGCCGGGCCATGTGCAGTTGAATCTTATGATATTTGTATCAAGACTGCAGAAACTGTAAAGGAAATCTGTGCTAATTTGGATATAGCCTATGTTTTCAAGGCTTCATATGATAAGGCTAACAGGACCTCGTCTGCGTCATTCCGTAGCATTGGCATGCATGAGGGGTTAGAGACACTTCATAAGGTTGGTAATGCATTGGATATCCCCCTGCTGACCGATGTGCATGAATCTTCGCAGGTAGAATCTGTTGCACAGGTAGCAGATATTCTACAGATTCCTGCTTTCCTATGCAGACAAACCGATCTGTTGATTGCAGCAGCAATGTCTGGTAGAGCTTTGAACATCAAGAAAGGGCAATTCATGGCACCTGGCGATATGAAGTATGCCATTGATAAGATCAAAAACAGCGGCAATGAAAATGGATTTTTGACTGAGCGAGGTACATCTTTCGGTTATCATAACCTGGTTGTCGATATGAGAGGATTACCCATATTGAGAAAGTTTGCGCCAGTAATTTTTGATGTCACACATAGTATTCAACAACCTGGAGCCGCTGGGGGAAGTTCTGGCGGGCAGAAGGAATTCGCACCATTTTTGGCCAGAGCAGCAGGTGCAGCAGGCATTGACGGCTATTTTGTAGAGACACATCCGAATCCAGAGGTTGCTTTAAGCGACGGCCCTAATATGATTCCTTTGCACGAAATGAAAAATTTCATTATCATGTTGCAGGAGTCGTGGCGTTTTGGCAACAAATTTGCGTAAAACTCGAATAATATTTTTGTTTTCTTACATGCCTTCGGTTACCTCTTGGCTGATTTTTAAATATAACACTGTGTAATTTGATCGATAGCACTGTCAAATGGTACATGATTAACACCTTAAGTTTGGCAAATTGTATATTTTTGCGATCAAATTTAATTTATATCTTTGTCGATGCTAACCAACATTATTTCAAAATCATTTTAAAATGCGAAAATTAGGAATTTTATTGATTGTTTTTGTCGTCATGTTCAGCGCCTGTGTGCCGAGAGAAAAAATTATTTACCTCCAAAAAAGCGAGTCAGATAAAAATCAGAAAGCTGGCGATGTTTTGGACGGCTATAATATTAAGGATTTTGAATATAGGTTGAAATCCGAGGACATTATCAGTATAAAAGTTGCAAGTTTAACCGAGACAGAATTTGATTTCTTCCGACAATCTGAAAGTCAAATGATGAGTGGCGATCCAATTCTATCTGGTTATGTGTTAGATAAACAAGGTTTCGTAT
>LXQK01000112.1 GCA_001683905.1 Marivirga sp. ANT-B6 | reverse complement strand
TTCGTCATTTCCTTTCCTTAAAAAAGAAATGACACTGTTGGCTGCATCATGCGAATCTATCCATTCAAAACCTTTCTCATCAAAGGCTAACTGGTGAAGCGCCGGCTGCTGCTTATAAACCTTATTTAGCTCGCGCACAACCTGCTGCACATGTTTGTGCGGATCGTAATTCACCAAGTGCCAGTCCAGACTGGAATCATGCCCCCACTCACTACTTTGGCCAAATTCAGAACCCATGAATAATAGCTTAGAACCTGGGTGAGCGTACATATAGCTATACAACAGCCTAAGGTTTGCAAACTTTTGCCATTCATCCCCCGGCATTTTGTTTAAGATAGACCCCTTACCATACACAACCTCATCATGTGATAAAGGCAGCATAAAGTTTTCTGTAAAAGCATACAATACACTGAAAGTAATCTGCCCCTGGTGGTGACCGCGATAAACGGGATCGTTAGAAAAATAATCCAGCGTATCGTGCATCCAGCCCATCATCCACTTCATTCCAAAGCCCAAGCCTCCCATATAGGTAGGCCGCGAAACCATTGGGAATGAAGTTGACTCTTCGGCAATGGTATGCGTATCAGGATATTCCGAATAAACAGCTTCATTAAATTCCTGAATAAACCTGATGGCTTCCAGGTTTTCCCTTCCACCATTTTCATTGGGGATCCACTCTCCTTCCTTTCGGGAATAATCGAGGTACAACATGGAAGCGACGGCATCTACCCTAAGTCCGTCGATGTGGTATTTGTCGAGCCAGAATAACGCATTGCTTATCAAAAATGATTTAACTTCATTCCTGCCATAGTTAAAAATATAGCTTTTCCAATCAGGGTGATACCCTTTGCGTGGATCTTCATGTTCGTAAAGATGTGTTCCATCAAAATATGCCAGTCCATGTTGATCGGCCGGAAAATGAGAAGGAACCCAATCCAAAATAACGCCAATACCCTCCTCGTGCAACCGCTGTACCAGGTACATAAAATCCTGCGGTGTGCCAAATCGGCTACTGGTAGCAAAATATCCTGTTATCTGGTATCCCCAGGAGCCAAAAAACGGGTGCTCCATCACGGGCATAAACTCGATATGCGTAAAACCCATATCCTTGACATACTTGGTAAGCTCTTCTGCCAACTCCCTATAATTTAGCGATCTGTTATCTTCCTCTGGTACGCGCATCCATGATCCTAAATGTACTTCATACACCGAAAACGGTTTATCCAATCCCTGGTGGTCTTTCCTTTTTGAAAGCCATTTCTTGTCTTTCCAGTCATGTTCAAGATCCCAGACAATAGATGCAGTTTTTGGGGGCTCCTCCCACATCATCGCATAAGGATCGCCCTTTTCTACCTGATAGTTATTATGCTGCGAAACGACAAAATATTTGTATACGGTACCTTTGCCTACGTTGGGTAGGAAGCCTTCCCATATTCCTGAGCTATCTTGCCGGACAAATAAGGTATGTGTGTCGCGATTCCATCCGTTAAAGTCACCGATAACAGCAACGCGCTCGGCATTGGGTGCCCATAAAGCAAAATACGTACCTTTTGCACCGTCCACTTCGGTCATATGAGATCCGAATTTTTCATACAAATGAAAATGCCTCCCTTCACGAAATAAGTGAATATCAAAGTCAGAAAACATCGAAAAAGGAAGGACTGACCTATCTTTCTCAATCGATGACAAATGCTCATCGTTTTCTACCTGCGCGACTTTGACAGGTTTGGCTTTGGTAGACCCTGTGGCTTTGGTCTTCTCGGCCGTAGGCACCGGCTTTTTCCGTTGAGCCGCCTTCACTGGCTTTTCCTGGCCACTGCCTGTAGGTTTGCTTTTTGTAGTCATCTCATTGACCACGTCTAAGGCCACGCCTTTCCCTTTATTCTTTTTCACCGGTTTTTCTTCTACAGAATCCTGTTTACCTTTAGCTTTGGTTGTCTTACCTGTCGTTTCTTTTGGATCACGGTTAATAATTTCCGCAATTTCCTTTTCTTTATTTTCTCTTTTCTTCGTCATGTAAATACCTCCTCATTATATTTTTTATACCTCTGATTGGAATTATAACCCAATCCGGGCGGTTGTTAAGTTCATAATTCAATTCATAGATGGCCTTTTCCAGTAAAAAAGTCTGCACTAGCACATCAATATGCTTCTTCTCACCTGGAATGAAGTCCTGCCCCCCCACCTTTTCCAGATAGGACTGCATGTAGAATCCACTTACATAATGGTACCACTGCTCTGCCCATTGCTCCACATATTCCATATCGTCCTGCCGAAGGCTATCCTGCTGTGATAGTGCACTATAAGCTGCATAGTGAAACGATCTGATCATACCTGCTACATCCCGAAGAGGCGATCGCTTCAACCTTCGTTCACTAAATGAACGAGCGGGTTCACCTTCAAAATCAATAATCATAAAGTCTCTTCCCGTAAACAAAACCTGACCAAGGTGATAGTCGCCATGTGTTCTGATCTTCATGGTGGTGATTTTTTCAGCAAATATGGTCTTTAGACAGTCTAAGATTTCACCTTTCATCTCTAAAATCTCCTCGGCTTCCTTTCTAGAGGCCTCCGGTAAATTCTTCAGCTGCTTCTGGAGGTTGCTGAAAGTCTCCCTTACCAAAGACTGCAGCGATGAAAACAACGATCGCTGATAGTGAAGGGAAAATCCTTCGGGCTCAAAGTCAGGCTCGTTTGGTCTTGAAGCTAATGCCAAATGCATTTCCGCAGTGCGTAAAGCCAACAGGTTCACCCGTTCTACATAAGCTCCTCCAATCAGATTTTGGATAACTTCAGGCACGTCGGTGAAACTCGCTGGCTTAAATAGATCACCTACGGGTGGTTTTATATCCTTAATGTTGGGCTGCGATTGAACCCTTTCGAAGTATCTTTTTAAAGAATCACCCATATACTTCCAGGCATCACCCTGATTAGGTACAAGCTGTTGCATCATCGCAAGTACCATAGGCTTGTTGTGTTCCCAATGCTCGATGGCACCTAAAAACTGGGGTACACATTTAAAATCCGCTTTTTCAGTTAAAAACCGCGTTATTTCCAGGTCAGGATTAATTGTTCGGTCCAGCTTTCTATAAATTTTCATAAAGAAAGTTTGGTCGTAAACGATGGAGGTATTGCTTTGCTCGGCGCTCAAAACCTTAGATGTCAGCGCTTTGTCTAGCCTCTTTGTGATATCTTCCACCACTTTCTCGGCATAAAAACTGAGCTCTCCCTTATTTACTTTTATTTTCCTGCGTTTCACCATCAGGTTGAATAAACCCATCCTAAATGCATCGCTGTATACGGCATCGTAAAGAACACCATCCTGGCCATTGATATTGGCGCCAGCGATAATTCCTGCAGGATGTTCCGTCTTCAAATCATCGACAACTTCACCTGATGCAAATGATATAGGCAACTGGTAAAGCTCAGGCAATCCATCATTGTAGTTTACTTCTATGATAAATAGCAATGCCTGGTCATTTTTGACAGGGATAGGATAGCTATCCATCATGTGAAGTTTCTGAATAGTTTTTGCTTTTCCACCAAACCATCGGCATCTTCGCAAATAATTAGGCAGTACCTTGTTTTCCAGCGTCTGCAAATGCTTTCCTGTAGTAAGCTCTTCCAATTTATTCATGGCAGGCATTTGTATCTGACCATTCGTCTGCGACCCATCTTCGAGTTTTTCTTTGTTCAAGAAGAACCAGTAATAGCCATGTGGCCCCACGGTAAATAGGTAGGGGTCTTCTTTGACAACTGGAAATTTATTTTGGCTAAAAGCTTCTGTAGGGATATAGCCCTTATAATCTTCCAGCTCAAGCTCCGCAGCTTCTGTAAATCTTGACAGATTGGCGATTACTAATATCTGATCTCCTTCGTAAGAGCGCGTAAAAGCCAGTATCTTCGAATTATTAGAATGTAAGAACTTGATATCGCCGCGACTAAAGGCTTTATGCCGTTTCCGCATGTTGATAACCCGCTTCATCCACCACAATAATGAGTTGGAGTTTCGCTGTTGGTTCTCTACATTGATGGATTCATATTGATATTCAGGATCAATAATGACGGGCAGATAGAGTTGCTGCGGGTTGGCACTGGAAAATCCGGAATTTCTATCCGGGCTCCATTGCATAGGCGTTCTTACACCGTCCCTATCCCCTAAGTAAAAGTTGTCGCCCATGCCAATTTCATCACCATAGTAGATTACAGGCGTTCCTGGCAATGAAAACAGCAGGATATTCATCAATTCAATCTTGTTTCTGTTATTATCCAACAAAGGTGCAAGCCGATGGCGAATGCCGAGATTGATGCGTGCCAAAGGATCTTTTGTATAAACTTTATACATATAGTCTCTCTCTTCATCGGTCACCATTTCCAGGGTAAGCTCATCATGGTTTCTGAGAAACATTGCCCACTGGCAGGTCTCAGGTATGGCAGGGGTTTGGTCGAATATATCTGTTATGGGGTATCTATCTTCCATCTTCACAGACATAAACATCCGGGGCATAATCGGGAAGTGATAATTCATATGGCACTCGTCACCATCACCGAAATAGGCGGCAGAGTCTTCAGGCCACATATTGGCTTCGGCGAGTAGAAGTTTTCCTTTATGCTTATTGTCTACGTGTGCACGTAGCTTTTTTAAGAAGGCATGCGTTTCCGGCAGGTTTTCACAGTTGGTATTTTCCCGCTCAAATAGATAAGGAACGGCATCAAGCCTAAAGCCATCCACGCCCATATTCAGCCAATAGTCAAGCATTTTAAATACTTCCTGCTGTACTTTAGGGTTATCATAATTTAAATCCGGCTGGTGTGAAAAAAACCTGTGCCAGTAATAAGATTTCGCTACCGGGTCGTAAGACCAATTGGAGGCTTCGAAATCTTTAAAAATAATACGCACCTCGTTGTACTTATTGGGGTCGTCACTCCACACGTAAAAGTCGCGGTTGGGCGATCCTGCCTTGGCCTCTCTTGCACGCTTAAACCAAGGGTGCTGATCGGATGTATGATTGATGACAAGCTCGGTGATCACCTTCAGCCCACGCTTATGTGCTTCTTTCAAAAATTTCTTGAAATGATTGATATCTCCATAAGAAGGGTTGATCGCGTAGTAATCGGCAATATCATACCCATCGTCGCGCAACGGTGAAGGATAGAATGGCAGTAACCAAATCGCCGTAACCCCAAGGTCTTCCAGGTAGTCCAGCTTTTCCAATAAACCCTGAAAATCTCCTATTCCATCGCCGTTACTATCTTTAAAGGCTTTAATGTGCAACTCATAAATAACTGCATCTTTATACCAGTGTATATTATCATCTAAAATTTCTTTCTCTTTGGCCATATTTATTTAATAATCATTCTTTTAAACTATTTACATCGAACATTCATGATTAGCTGATTGCGTAGGATTGCTCTACCCGGAAGACGTGAACAGGCATGACATGAGGATCTAATCGTACATAATTCCACTCATCTTGCCATGTATATTTTTCATTGCGTAGCAGATCATGGACGATATAGGGGTATCCGGGAAGGATGCCCAACTGTGCAATAGGCACCTTCACCATGGCTTCCTGAACATTATGCTCGTCGAGGTTGACAGCCATAAACATGATATTCTGGTTCGCTTTATCAGCTTTGCCATACGCCAGGATCTGGTCATTATTCGATTCGGCAAAATGAATGTTCCAGGTAGTATGAAACGCAGCATTTTCTTTTCTAATCCTGTTGATATTGGTGATAATTTCTTTCACGCGGGTCTGCTTATGCCAATCCCAATGTTTAATTTCATACTTCTCTGAATCGGTATATTCTTCCTTGCCAGGATGTGGGGTGTTGACCCCAAACTCATACACCGGTCCATACAATCCATAGTTCGACGATAGCGTTGCCGCCATAATCAGTCTGGTTATGGTTGGTGCTTCCCCGGAATTTTGCAAAGGCACGGGTAAAATATCAGGTGTATTTGGCCAGAAATTCGGGCGATAATATTCGCGCATCTCCGTTTGAGTGAGCTCATGCATATACTGCCTGATGTCGCTGGAACTAAGCCTCCAGGTATAGTAGGTGTAGGACTGGGTAAATCCTACTTTCCCGAGTCGCTCCATGATTCTGGGCCGGGTGAAAGCCTCAGCTAAAAATATAACATCAGGGTGCTCTCGCCGCACTTCGCCCATCATCCATTGCCAGAAAGGAAAAGCTTTGGTATGAGGGTTGTCTACCCGGAATATATTTACGCCCTGTTCTATCCAATAATCTACCACACTTTTCAGTTCTTTCCAGAGATTTTGCCAGTCGGGGGTTTCGAAGTTGATAGGGAGGATGTCCTGGTATTTTTTTGGTGGGTTTTCAGCGTATTGCACCGTACCATCGGGCCGCCAATTAAACCATTGAGGATGTTCTTTTACGTAAGGATGTTCCGGTGAACACTGATATGCAATATCCAGGGCAACCTCTATGTCCATACTTTTGGCTTTGGATACAAAAGCTTTGAAGTCTTTCAGGGTGCCGAGTTCAGGATGAATGGCTTTATGGCCACCTTCAGCAGCGCCTATAGCCCAGGGAGACCCCGGTTCGCCAGGCTGCGCGGTCACGGCATTATTCTTTCCTTTACGGTGGCTCCTTCCAATGGGATGGATTGGTGGAAGATACAACACATCGAAGCCCATCGTTGCGATTTCCGGTAGTAGCCGTTCGCAATCCTTGAAGGTACCATGCTTCCCAGGATTCTTCGCCGTAGAACGCGGAAATATTTCGTACCATGAGCTGAACAGCGCCTTTTTCCTCTCCACCTCTACTTCCAGTATCTGATCGTAGTACGTAGCGTTGGTTCTGTCTGTGAGCTCATACATTAAATTAGATATTTCCGGACTAATTGCCGTGATTACTGCTGTCGTTACATCTTCCTTGTGCTGTAGTGTCGCAATAGCTTTATCCAACTTTTTCTTTTCCCTGGTATCTGCCTGCTGCCTGGCACTATCCAATAATTCTACGCCTATCATCAGCTCCACCTTCAGATCCTGCTTTGCTTCAAATTTCTTTTTAAGGCCTTTTTGCCATGTGGTAAAATGATCCGCCCACCCCATCACCGTGTATTCAAAAGGCGCGTACGTATCTGCCGTAAAAACACCTCTAAAATGGTCATTTCCTAGGAAATCCATCTTTGCCTCTGCCCATTTCTTTTTTCCTGCAACGCGGTAAAGCACGGCAGCCTTTACCTCATCGTGCCCATCACAGAAAATGTCTGCTGTAACAACTACCTCTTCGCCTACTACTCTTTTGATGGGGAATTTGCCGTGATCTACGGCTGGTTTAACATGCTCTATGACGACTCTTTGGTTTCCGGAGATTCCTTTCATAAAAAAGGTTAGTTTTAAAAAATTTAATATTTAAAAAATACAAGTCAGGTAAATTATCAACTAGCATACCCTGTGATTGTTATGCTTATACCTAATAAAGGTTAAATTACTAAATATATTTTACTTCGCAAGCCCAGGTGTTTCAGATCTTCGAGACAGCCGGCACCGTTCCGCAGCGCTGCAACTTTTACTTTCATCGTTGCAACGTGGATCTTATCTTTGTGACGATTTTATCGCCCAACATCATCTTTAGAGTCAGAAACGTCATCTATTTTAAACAGTAGCACCTAGTTGTTCTTCCAAAAAAAAACTTTGCGCCCTAGTTGCAAAAAACTAAACCAGACACAAAGGCTTTAAGACTCCAAAAAAAATAAACTGGCGTTCGGAATGCATTTAAAGAACATCCGTTCTTTATTACGGTCATGATCTGGCGGTAGGTTCACGGTAGGAACACGCTATGTCCCAGGTCGGAAAAATGTTTGTAGCAGATTTAATTAATAATGATAAGCGCCCTTGGGTCAATCTGTATTTATCAGCGCCATTTGTGGGAACTGCAAGATTGTTGGAATGGCAAGGATCTCTTATGCCGGGCGGATAAAGAATTGAGGAGGTCATATTTTGCGATTCGCGTAAAATTCTTGCCGAAAAATGCCCAAAAAAAGGCCTTACCTTTAACTACCAATATTCCATAAGGACCCTAAAGGGCTTTAGCTCATACTCATTCTCATCTATGCAATTTATTTACGCTGTTAGAAGGAGCACTTGATCAATAGTCAAATATTCTCCCCCCCAATAGCTACTTTACTCCTATATGGCAGGATCTGCGGGCGTATTGGGATTGTTGTTTCTTTCGATATCAGGATAGGGATAAAAATTCCTGTTTCGCTCGTCCGTATAGACCCGGCTTTCAAGACTTGGTTGGGGTCTTCCAAAGCGGCGACTATCTTCCAGGCTCATGCCGGTAAGAAACAGTTCAGCCCTTCGATTCTTATACACCTCCAGCAACAGGTCTGCGATTGCTTCACTACCACTGTAGGCCGGTAAACCTGCATTTACACCCAGCGGATCGGACGTATCGGTTCTCACCTCATTGATAAGGGCCAAAGCAGCCGTAGGGTTTGGTGTTGCCATCCTAAGATATGCCTCTGCTTTAATTAGCTTCATTTCATCGGGAATATATAATGGAATCGACTCATTTGAATTATCAAAAAAACCGGCTAGATCTTCGATAGGTAGACCGTTAGGATTTACTGCATCTAACGGCTCCGTATAAAACTCCAGGCGTCCATCTCCTGGCTCCACAAGTTCAGCAGGAAGACCGAAATTATCTCGGGGCTTAAAATTGGGTGCTCCACCAAGGATAACACGTGCATAGATCGGGTTGATATTTAAAGCATCATAATTGAATAATGAGATTTTTGTTAGGTCTACCCGGTCGGCAGCAGCTATCGCTTCGTTATAGTTTCCTGCAAAGAGGCTATATCTTGCTAGCATTGCATATAGTGTATTTTGAAGGTCAATCTCATTATTTATAATCTCGGTGGTAAATTCACCGGAAACCGGCTGTTGTTCAATTTCCAGTATAGCCTCATTGAGTAAACGAGTAGCCTCTTGAAAACCTTCTTGCCGACTGACAAAATCAGATGAGTTGTTATCGTTCGTCGCAATGATGACTTGTTCGAAATTCTGAGATAGATTCCCTATTGCGAGCGCTTTATAAAGATTAGCGTAGGCAGACAGGCCACTCCTGGTGCCTGGCTCCAGCGCAATGGACTCTATGCTACTCAAAATGGTCTCGCTAATTTTGACCACCCTCAGCATATTAGACCAAAGTCCTATAACATTACTATTGAAATTTGGCAGCGCACTTCCTCCATCTTCCAATTCGATCATATTGATAAATGTAGTGGTTGTAGCTGCCTCACGTGTCGTAATAGCAGGCGTTTCGATCACAAACCGCAGGCCCGATGTGGAATATATCTGCTTTAAACCTACAGCAACTGCTAAGACACCTTCTCTTGTAGATAGGACGACACTTTCAGATGCTGAATTGGGATTGTCAAAATCCGTCTCACAACTAATTAAGGAAACAATAAGAAAAGCAGAAAGAAATTTAATCGATAGATATTTTTTCATGGCAAGCATGTTTTAGAAAATTAGAAACTTAAGTTAATTCCAAACTGAATTGTTCTTGGAATTGGCACTGCTGCAAAGTCGAAGCCTCGAACACCATTGCTTTGGCCAGCAGTATTTATTTCAGGATCCCATCCGGAATAATCATCCCATGAAAAGAGGTTTCTTCCAACTACACTAAACCGCACATCCTCTATGGCTGAGTTTTTGGGTTTAAAGGTATAGCCTACAGATATTTCGCGTAGTTTTACAAAAGACCCATCCTCAACAAATTCTTCGAATATCCCTGCCTGTGCACCTCCAGTACCCTTTGGCCTGTTGCCCAGCAACTCCTCGCCTACATTGGGCCCGCCCCCGAAAAGTACATTGTCCAGTAGCCTCCTGTTCCAGTTAAATACGTCAAAACCTTGTATAGCATCAAATTGGATGCGGAAAGAAAAATTCTTGTAGTCAACCTCGTTGATGAAGGAACCGAACCAGTCGGGATTAGGGTCTCCGATCACTTTGGCACGTGTGCCATCTTCGTTAGTACCGGCAAAAGGATACCCAGTTGCATTCAACAAGATATTGCCGTCATCATCTCTGGCATAAAATGTATTTCTGAATACACCCAACGGCTGCCCTTCAATGACAAAATTTGTAGAAAAGCTACCGGGTAACGTTAATTGCTCTCCGGCTACGTTTGTCACTCTGTTTTTATTGCTGGCAAATGTCGTGGTGATAGACCAATTTAGATCGGATGTCCTAATAGGGTAAGCGCGAAGCAAGAGCTCAATGCCTGTATTTTCTAAATTTCCGACATTTTCGAACCTGGTTCCAAACCCAGTAGAAGGTGCCAGTTCGCGTTGTAGAAGTAAATCCGTTACCCTTTGGTGGTAGTAAGAAAACTCCAAACCAAGTCTATTGTCCAGGAACCCAGTTTCGAAACCAACCTCTATTTCCTCCTGTCGCTCCGGTGCAAGTCCTTCATTTCCCTGGTTCAACAATGGAACCAATCCATTTTGACTATTAATAGCAATAGGAGCATACAAAGACAATCGATCGAAGAAGCCAAGTGCAGTAAGATTTCCAGCCTGACCCCAAGAAGCCCGAAGTTTAAAGGTATTGATGGCATTTCCAAAGGTGCTTTCCCAAAAGTCTTCGCTGGAAAGAATATAGGAAGCACTGGCTTTTCCATACAATTGATTCCGCTCATCTTCGCCAAACACAGAGGCCCCGTCCATCCTTAGCGCTCCATTGATGAAGAGCTTATCTTTGAAGCCAAAAGTTTGTTGTATAAAACCACCCCAAAATGAAATTTTTGTACGTGCTTCTGCCTGATTTAAAATGGCTCCCGACTGCGCAATTTCTAC
Source organism: Marivirga sp. ANT-B6 (assembly GCA_001683905.1). Classification (GTDB taxonomy): domain Bacteria; phylum Bacteroidota; class Bacteroidia; order Cytophagales; family Cyclobacteriaceae; genus ANT-B6. The sequence goes on along the minus strand of LXQK01000112.1, from coordinate 8,456 downwards.
GATTGGCGGTAGGTTTGTGGCACTGATGATAATTGACTCCCGCTGCTCATATTGCCAGGTACCACCTATCACTGATGTTGAAATTATGTCAGGGGTGATGTTGAAATTATAACTAAAGTTTAGGTCATTGTTGTATTGAAAAACATTGGCATCTGCTCTTCTGGCGAATCCATCGGGTTGTGTGGACGTATTTCCTCTTGGAATAAAAGCTGTTCCTGACTGGTTGTAATAATCGACACCTAGTATATAATTCGCGGTAAGATTTTTCGTAATCTGGGCTGTAGCACCCAAGTTAGCGATAACCCTGTGGGTCACGTTATTGAAGTCAAACCTGGCTACCGCCTCGGCAGGATTTGTCCTGGGAACAATTTGTGACGTCACAGGATATACGCCTGATTCGTTTGGCGCCGGATTGATGGCGTTGGTACTGAAAAGAAAACCTGTAATAGCGCCATACTGCGCGTTAATACCACCATTGGGCATATCCTGGCTTCCACTTCGAATGAAGTTTAATCCTGTGTTAAAATTGAGCCATTCATTTGCCTTTTGATTTAAATTAATTTTTAACGCATACCTTTTAAAATCTGTGCTTTTGACGATCCCCTCATTATTCAGATAAGAGCCTGATATAAAATATTGCGTATTTTCAGAGCCGCCAGAGACTGATAAGTTTGATTCAAGTCCCAAACCAGTCTGAAAGATCTCATCCTGGAAATCGTAACGGGTGGCCGGAACGGTATTGAGATTGGTGCGATTGGAAGGCACCTCCCACGCTAGCGGCGCCGTATTAACATCAATTTTTTTTCTCAATGAATTGAACCGAACACTTGAGCTAAAGCTGTATTTAGGTTTTCCCGCTTTTCCACGTTTGGTAAATATTTGGACAACCCCGTTACTTGCGCGAGAACCATAAATGGCAGCGGCAGCGGCACCACGAATGATCTCAATCCTTTCTATGTCATTGGGGTTGATATCTGCTAATCTGTTCTGGCTATTTCCTCCGAGGTCAATCAGCTGGTTACTGGTGTTGTTGATGAATATACCATCGACAATATAAAGCGGTTCAGAGGAGCCCGCGATTGTACTTGCCCCACGCATCCTCACGCTGATGCCACCAGCAGGATCGCCGGAATTTTGGGTTACCAAAGCTCCTGCCACCTTCCCTTGCAATGCCTGGTCTACAGCAGTCGCACCATTGTTCTGCAGATCATACGCTTGTACAGTGGCAATGGCATTTCCCAGCTGCCGTTTATTGACGTCAACAACATTACCCGTCACCACTACCTCATCCAATCCCATGATGTCGCCTTTTAGCGTAAAGTCAGTATCAATCGTAGCGGCATCGCCTACAGTTAGTGATCTTCTCTCGGTTGAAAGTCCCACATAGCTACTAACTAACGTATAGGTGCCTGGAGACAGGGAGGCAGAAAATTTGTAGTTTCCATCGACATCAGTAACGCCACCTGCTTGTCCCTTCAAAATATATACAGCACCCCCAATCACAGGCTCACCGCTGGTTTGGTCGGTGACTGTTCCTGAAAAGGTATACTGATTTGTTTGGCTATAGGCGGGTGAAATACCAAAGATTAGGGCGAGTGTAAAAAGAACGATGCCCTTCAAAAATTTATTAAATTGTAAAATATGTTTCATAGACCGACAAGTATTAAGAGCAAGAATGAAAATAACTGTAGAATAAAAATCTAACGATTTTAGATTACAATAAAAACTAAAAACGGTTTACAAATATTAAGACAACATCAATTTAAAAAAACAATACGACTTTTATTAGACAAGCTTTAAGCTGCATAATAAACAACCAAGGGATATCAAACTAGATGTCAGCAGTAAATATATTATTTTGATCCTACTTTCAAAAGGTAAAAAAGAAAAAGTTTAAATAGTTATTAAATTTTATACAAAAGTGCACATTTTAACGGCCATTCATATTGCAGCTAAGCTGGTAAAGGATAAAAATTAACTTAAGGAGATTGATTTCATCTGTTGGAATAACAATAGCTGCCTCGTTGATGCTATACTTGCTTTCAAGGTTACTAATTTTAGAAAGCTTTTGTTGCATCGCGACGATCTACTTCAGACACATTAATCTTCTCATTTTCTTCTGTAGCTGTGAGTACATCTGCAACTCGGTCCAAGAGGATTTTTAATTATAAACAAACACATCCAAGAAAACTTTGAGCATTAGCGCCTTTGTGCAACAAAATTTTGTGCATTAGGGCGTTCGTGGCAATCAAAAAGCCCATAGTGAGTCTAAAGCATTTAACAAAAATAAAATGCATAGACCAACTTACTTTTTCAGAAACTGCTTATATTCCTTTTCAAACTTTTCAACTTTAGGACGCGATACAGATTGGATATAGGGATTGCCGGGATTTAGGGCGTAATAGTCCTGGTGATAGCCTTCTGCTTCATAAAAAGTCTCTAAAGGAACTACCTGCGTGACGATGGGGTCTTTAAATTTCCTGGCATTTTCCAATGCGGCAATATGCGCTTCTATTTTTTCCTTTTCTTGTTGATTACGATAGAATACAGCTGACCTATATTGCATGCCTACGTCCGGTCCCTGGCGGTTCAGCGTGGTGGGGTCGTGGGTGGCAAAGAATATTTCCAGAATCTGCTCATAGCTGATGATGGAAGGATCATAATAAATCTCCACGGCTTCAGCATGACTTGACCTGCCGGCACTTACCTGCTCATAGGTAGGATTTTTTTCTGTACCTCCTGCATAGCCAGATACAGCAGCTTTAACCCCTTCTACCCTTTCAAATATTGCCTCTACGCACCAAAAACAGCCACCAGCTACCGTAGCCCGCGCCAGACCCTCAAGCTCTTGCTGCGACACCGCAGTTTGACTATCTTTCTTTTTTTGATTCTGATTTTGCGCACAGGATTGTAAGGTAAGGCTACTCAAAAACAACACAAATGGCAATAAAAACTTGATGGATTTCATACGGATCTTTTTCTTTTAGTCCATTAACGAGATTCTATTCGAGATGGTTCTTCCTTATCTGTATTAGAAAGCGTACTAAGCTAAATTAGATTCATGACCGGGACAAATCCTTGATAAGCATTGTACAACCACGCTGTGGTTGTGGCTGTATTTTTTTTACATTGCCCGTTATCACGGGCTATTCGGGTTCAAGCCCGCTGGGCTTGGGGTGCCAGTTTTTGATAGCTGAGTCCGGTTTTTAGGGAAAAAACATGGCATGTAGCCAAATCACTTATCTTTTCCCGGATCAGAAGCTGACCATTGCTTTTGTCCTTAACTTGACATCTACTTTAAAACCAATTAAATTTTATTTAAATAACAGCAACATCTATTTCAACTTCCAGCCTCTAACTTCCAGCCTCCAGCTTCCAACTTCCAAACTATTTGCCGGAGAAAAACATTTTTTTAATGCGCTCCCAGCTAAGAGAATGCTTTTCTGTACCACTGTTGCCCAATAAAAAGGAATACGGCTTCCATTCTTCTACGTGGTCACAAACAATTTTGACAACGCCTAAAAAAGGCACCACCATGAACATCCCCGGTACACCCCACACAAGTCCCCCAATAATGATACTTAAAATCGTGATAAACGGATTGATGCTTACATTTCCGCCAGTGATATTGGGGGTTAAGATATTGTTTTCCAGAAATTGTATGATAATGAATAATACAACCACACCAAAAGCAATCTGAGGAGATTCATTGGTAAGTAGGGCAACCAGAAAAGGAATAGAACCGCCAATCAGTGTGCCAAAATACGGGATAAGGTTAAAGAAAGCAGAAAGTACGCCCAATAATAACGCGTATTTTACGCCTACTATGAATAAACCAATCGTATTTAAGAAGCATAAGATAAGAACAACCGTAAAAATTCCAGCCATGTATTTTTTAATGACATCCGATGAATCATTGATGATGGACTCTACTTTATTATGAATTCTATCGGGTACAACCAAGAGAAGAAACTTCTTAAATTTATTCCTATAGAATAAAATGCAGAATATGTAAACAGGTAAGATGGCAAAGGTGAATACTGTTCCTGTAGTGGCTGCAAAGATAGATCCCATCATACCACTGGCACTTTGGAAAATTCCTTTTACATTAGATGTTACCATCCCTTCGTTTTCGCTGCTGTTCATTCCCAGCCTTTGCTCAAGAAAATTTTCCAGACCTTCAATATGTTTGAGCGCCTGGTCCTTCATGGCAGGAAGGTCATTCATAAAGTTTTTGAGCTGGCTATAGATAAGCAAGCTTACACCAAGAATAACCCCAAGCCCCAGGATAATGGTAAAGAAAGTGGCCAAAATACGATGAAGCCCTTTTTTCTCTAGAAAATCAGCTATGGGATAAAGTAGATAGGAAAAGAAAACCCCCAGCGCAAGCGGGTAAAGAAAAGCCCGTGCCTGTATCATGCCATAAAATAAAAGTATAATAAATAATAGTGTAAACGTGGCTTTGATGATGAGAGGAGTCTTACGCATTGAAGTATATATATAATTTCCTGCTATTAATTGTTTTTAAACAATTTACGCAAACCTTAGCAAAAATCAAGAGGCAGCAACAGATTGCTTAATGCGCAATTGTTTTATTATTGAGGCATGCCCAGTTCATCCGAAAATTTCTGCAATATGTAGCCAAACATCATGACGAGTACACAACCGATTAGGTTGTACCACAAGTATCCTATCGCCAGCGCACCAATCGTGTTTAGATAATGACAAAACAATACCACCAATTCGGCCATTAAGGCAGCAATAAATACTGCATTACCTTTAATCATTTTGATGTAGAATGCCACCAGAAATATACCTAGAATAGTGCCATAAAACAATGATCCTAAAAGGTTTACTGCTTGAATAAGATTTTCAAATAATGAAGCGAAAGAGGCAAATGCTATGGCAATCATTCCCCAGAGCACGGTGAAGCCTTTGGATGCTGTTAAATAATGGCGGGCATCTTTCTTTTGGTTTATCGAGCGTTTGTAGATGTCCACAGTCGTTGTGGAGGCTAGTGCGTTAAGTTCAGAGGAGGTAGAGGACATCGCCGCAGAAAAAATAACAGCCATCAATAAACCCACTAAACCCTGGGGGAGATATTCTATCACAAAGGTAATAAATACATAGTCCGTATCGCGGGGCTCAGCGTCAGGTACCGTTTCCTCTAATATAGTTGTCACCTCCTGCCGTATTCCTGCAATTTGCAGTTCAGAGGCAGCTATCTTGGCCTTAGCTTCACTTATTCCAGCTTCATCATCGTTGTGTACTGCCGTGATCAGGCTATTTATTTCCTCCCGCTTCTGGTTGAATACCTCCGTATGCGCTGCTTCCAGCTGCCTAAGGTCGTCAGCCCTTGGTGTTTCGTAAATTTTGTTTTTTTGTACTTGGTTGAAAAAAACAGGGGGTTGATTAAATTGATAAAATACAAAGACCATTACCCCAATAAATAGGATCATGAACTGCATCGGTATTTTCAACAATCCATTGAGCATTAGGCCAAGCCTGCTTTCGGTTACCGACTTTCCTGTGAGGTATCGCGCTACTTGCGACTGATCTGTTCCAAAATAAGATAAAAAGAGAAACAAGCCACCCGTCAAGCCTGACCAGATGGTATAACGGCTCTCGGGATCGAAGGAAAAATCAAGAATATCAAGCTTATTCATTTTTCCTGCCACATGCAGCGCATCATTAAAAGATACATCAGCAGGCAGCAACTGTACCACTACAATGCCCGCTACGACCATCCCTCCCATCATTACGGCCATCTGGTACTTCTGTGTTACACTCACCGCTTTGGTACCACCAGATACCGTGTAGATAATTACCAGCACACCAATAAATAGAATGGTAATATTTAAATTTAATCCCAAAATAGAGGACAAAATGATGGCAGGGGCGTAAATAGTAATCCCTGCTGCAAGGCCGCGCTGTATAAGAAATAGTAGTGCTGCCAGACTCCTTGTTTTAAGATCAAATCGGCCCTCGAGAAACTCATAAGCCGTATAAACCTTTAGCCGGTAGTAGATGGGAATAACAGTAATAGACAAGATCACCATTGCCAGCGGAAGGCCAAAGTAAAATTGAATAAATCCCATGCCATCGGCATATGCCTGGCCTGGTGTGGAAAGAAAAGTAATGGCGCTGGCCTGCGTAGCCATGATGGAAAGGCCGATTGTCCACCATTTCATACTTTTATCACCTAAAAAATAGCCGTCAATATCCTTGCTTCCACGGGATTTATATACACCGTAGCAGACAATAAACAAAATAGTACCAAGCAAAACAATCCAGTCGATCGTGCTCATTGATACGAATTGCTAAACAGATAGAAAACAATAATTAAGGCGACGAGGGTACCCATTATCAATAAATACCAGCCATTCCAGGAGCTGAAAAGAGGTGGCTTATCTTCAGTTTCTGAGGCGGTGTCTTCTAAAGAAGGAGGAATAGTCATGGTCTTGCAAGTAAGCGCACAAATTAGATGAAAATATTTGAAAGATGATATTTTTTCTAGAAAATTCCATTAACGTCTAAACTACTTTATTAAAGTTTCGTAGGTGATGTTTTGTCACTTTTTTTGCTTTAAGGCAAAAACCGCCAAAACTACGACTTCTATTATATTAAACCCCGTGCTACACCCGGAGTTATTAATATTAAACCCCGCTGGGGTCGGCGACAAAGATTTGTAGCGTGCTCAAATGGAAACGTAAACGCTAGTGTTAAATACATCAAGGAGGCTTATTCACCTCTCAACTACCTTAATCCAACCTGCGAAACTTTAGTACTTTAAAGCATAAGCGTAGTCATCATCGACTAAACATTACTATCCCTGTTTTCCATTTTCCGTTTTTCCCTCCGTCGCTCTTTCTTTGCCTGATCCGGAACGCCTACACTTGATTTGAGGCCCGACAATAAGGTCTTCCACCAAAAGTTGACAATGGACTTCGACTTATCTCTTTCAAAATACATTTCCCCCTCCCGAAAATTTTGCTCAGGTGAATTTTTGCTTTTGACAACAAAAGTATTAGCAACAAATGATTTGATACCTTGTAATAAACCTTTCGACTTCCCTGTTTCTTCATTCAGAAACTTAATCTTTAGGTTATCATACACAAATTGCATCGTCCCCTTCCCATTATCGTCATTTGCCTGCACCTCAAACTGAAGTGATTGCGCCATGCCATCGTCGATCTTAACAAAAGCGACAGGGCTTAGCATTGGGTTGAAGGCAGTAAGATTGGTAGCACTTAATTGCCCCTTGAAAGTATAAGCATCAGAAGGGCTGTCCAGCGGAATGTCAAAGTGCACCTCGAGCACTCCCTCATCCATCAATTGGGTTCTGGCGTCAATTTGCATATGTTTGCCCTGGCTGATAAAAGAACTATCGTTGGTGATGTTATAGATACTCGTGTAGAAGTTATTCAAATTAATGTGGCCTGACTCATTTGAGTCCTCAGCATGTTCTTCGTATCGTATGCTTGAGTTGGTAATCTGAAGTGTATCGATGTGCAGGTAAAAATCCAGATTTTTCAGCATTTGCTGGGGCGTAGGAGGTCTGATGCTATCAGAATTTGGCATTCGCTTATCTCTGAACATATCCATTTGCAGGCCATCAAAAACAATTTTTTGCGCCCTTACCCTCTGTTGCTTCAAAAGTGCGTTGAAATTGAGCCCATGTACCTGAAAAAGGGCGTTCTCGACAGCCATCCTGTCAGTTTCTATTCCCTTCTTTCTTGCAAAAGTATATTTGTCGTACTGCGGTATAATTTGCAGGCTATCCATGCGAATACTTCGTTTATTTTCAGAGATATCTATCTCTTTCACTTGTAATTTATAAAGGCTATCTGGAAAATTAAATGTGTAATCTTTGATGTTGATGTGGATGTTGTCAGCGTAAAAAAGTCGGTCAGGATTATTTACCGCAGCAGAATCGATAAAAAAGTCTTCCATCGTCACGGATACCTTATTTACCCTAAAGAGTCTGTTATTGCTCTTCGTAAAAATTGCATAATCAAACGTAAGTTCATCCAGATTGATATTTGCCAGCTTCAGCGTTTTGAAATACTTATTAAATAAAGTATTGGGGTCAAACCGCTCGGCAGTGTCGACAGGTTGTTTCAAATGAGGATAATGGGTGATTGTCAATGCAGGCTTGCTGATTCTCAATTCACTAATATCAAATAGCTCTTCGAACCAGATTTCCTTCAGGTTGATATCCGTGATCAGCAGCAAAGGTATTTCGGCCTTAAAAAGCGTCGCACTGGCGCTGTCTTTTTTCTGTAGTTCCTCAAACCGGGCCGTATCAGGGTAGACGACTAAGTCTGTAGCTTTTAATGTACCGGAGAAGATATCAAATGTGAGGGTACTGAAGTCGATCACATACAGCTCATCGGTTGCGTCCTTTACAGAACGCTTTACAATGGTTTGAAGCGTGGGATTTAAGTAGCTGTGAA
>LXQK01000111.1 GCA_001683905.1 Marivirga sp. ANT-B6 | reverse complement strand
AAAGCTGGACTTGCATGTCTTTAGGAAGCATATCGGCATTGTGCCCCAGGAAGTAATTTTATTTGGAGGAACCATCGGTGAGAATATTGGGTACGGCAAACCCAATGCTTCACAGCAGGCAATAACAGCGGCAGCAAAAAAAGCCAATGCTTTGCAGTTTATAGATACTTTTCCTGAAGGACTGAACACCCTGGTGGGCGAGCGAGGCATTAAGCTCTCGGGTGGGCAGCGCCAACGGATTGCTATAGCCCGCGCAATACTAAAAGATCCTGCCATATTGGTGCTTGATGAAGCAACCAATGCCCTCGATGCAGAGTCGGAGTCATTGGTGCAGCAGGCGCTCGAAGATCTCATGAAGAACCGAACCACCATTATCATTGCGCATCGGTTGGCGACCATTCGAAGAGCTGATAAGATATTTGTGTTGAGTGATGGCAGGATTGTGGAATCGGGGTCGCACGGCGAGCTATTTGATAAAAGTGATGGTATCTATGGAAATTTAGTAAAATTGCAGCTGCAGGATCGCTAAGCGCGGTGTCTGGAGCATCTTTAAAAAAACATAGGGTATCTCTTTTAGGACGTTTTGGCTTCAATGTATAGCAATTTGTCTCCAGTAGCTACTTTTATATTAAATCCGGAAATTATCCCTACTCTCGTATTTACACTTTTTACGCAGACAGGAATGATTTTATTTTTCTGAAGAACCAAAAAGTCTTCCAATTCTGCAGAAGAATTTACCACCTCTTCCTTAAACTGCGGGTTTTTCCTGATGACCTGAATTAATAGATTATAATCTATCCCTCCATCAAATAGGAGATTCTTAGGATTATCGAGACTCGTTATTTCAAGTTCTCTTTTCGAGATAATCCTAAAAACACTTTCATCACCCAAATCATTTCTGAATTTTTTACATGCCAGAGAATTCACTTCTGCATTTGGTGTAAAGGCAAATAACTTCCCAATATTTGTGAGATCCAGATCTTCAATACTATAATCCCGTAAGATATTGCCCTCGAAAACCGGAAGGCCGACGGCTCTGGATTCCGCTATATTTGTAGCGGATGTGTCAGCCAATAGGACAGGTATTTCATATTTAATCAAATGGCTTGCGATAAACCTGGCAGCTTCATGAGCGCCGATGAATAATATCCCCTGTGGCATCTCTCGTTCCACTTTTAGCAGCTTAGCAACAAATTTAGCCGATGATCCTTGAATAACAACTGTGCCTACAATGACTAAAAAAACCAGTGGCAGGAGCATTTCCGAATCCTGGATATAATCTAGATTGCCATTGCGGGGATCGTTCAATAATTCTAAAGAAAACAAGGAAGCAACGGCTGCGGCGACGATACCCCTTGGCCCAATCCACGAAATAAAAATTTTCTCCCTAAACGAAAGACCCGATTTTATTGTGCTTATAAATACAGATAAAGGTCTAATAACCAGGACGACCACTAAAAAAAGTAAAAGACTTTCTAAACCCAGCTGGCTGATCTGGGCCATCTCTATCCTGGAGGATAATAAGATAAATAATACAGAAACGAGTATGAGGCTAATGTCTTCCTTAAAGGAAAAGACTTTCTTTATCTCCTCAAGGTCTAAATTCGCTAATATGATTCCCATGATTGTAACAACAATTAGCCCCGACTCGTGCATGAGTAATTCCGATAGGGAAAAAGCCAATATTACTACCGCTAAAGCCACGACATTTCTTAGATAGGTAGCCATTCTATTTTTACTTAATAGAAAATAAAGAAAAAATGCTGATCCCGCGCCGATAAAAACGCCAGTAGAAATGGTTATAAAAAATTCTTTGAGGGCTGTTAAAGTATAGGCAGCACCAGGATCAGTTGCCTTAATGAAGCCAAAGACCAACACAGCGATTAAAGCGCCTATAGGATCTATCAGTATTCCCTCCCACTTTAAAATGGTATTGATGTTGGAATTTGGTTTTACGTTCCTTAAGATTGGGCCTATAACGGTGGGGCCAGTTACAATAATGAGGGCTGCAAAAAGAAAAGCAATCCTAACATCGATACCTAATAAAAAATAAGCTGCAAAGCCGCTACACAAGAAAGTGATGACAACCCCGACGGTTAATAAATTGCGCAATGCGGCGGCAAGAGTCCTTATTTCTTTAATTTTCAACGTGAGCCCGCCTTCAAAAAGAATGATACCAACCGATAATGATACAAAAGAAAATAATAACTCTCCGCTAAAGATGCTATCACCATCGATAAGCTTATCACCTGAAGGGGTAAAGAATGTCGATAGCGGACCAATCAACAAACCTATAATGATTAATGGAAGAATAGCTGGCAGTTTAATCTTCCAGGCCAACCACTGTGCAAAAATACCTAGCACTAATATGCCTGCCAATTGAATCATAGATGGAAAAGATTTATTTTTAAGTATTAGCTTTTTAAGAACTAAAATTATGATTTTTTAACTCAATAAAATAAAAAATGTGCTTTTTTGAACCCAAAAAAATTTATTCATACGCCAGATCTCCAGCTCGCGCTATCGTTCCACAACTTCTTCTGTTGAAAGTTGCTTAACATAAAGCTCTTTATAAACGCCGTTTTGAGCAAGCAACGATTCATTGGTACCTTGCTCTACGATTACCCCATCGTCAAGTACCAGTATTTTATCAGCCAGCTTAGCTGAAGAAACCCGGTGGGATATGATTATCGTTGTCTTTCCCTGCATGATTTTACTCATGCTATTGAGGATATTATTTTCTGTCTTTGTATCCACCGCCGAGAGAGAATCATCGAGGATCAAAATCTTCGGATCGCGGGCCACGGCTCTTGCAATCGAAAGTCGTTGTTTTTGTCCCCCAGAAAGCGTTATCCCTCGCTCGCCTAATTTTGTTTCAAAACCCTTCGGGAAACCTTCTATATTGCCCCTCAAATCGGCATCCTCGGCAGCTTTCAATATTGTGGATTGTGACATGTTTTTACTCCCAAAAGTAATATTATTTCCGATGGTATCGCTGAAAAGAAATACATCCTGCGGCACAAATCCTATCTGGCTGCGTAGGCAGGTGAGGCTATAGTCTTTGATATCAATCCCATCGACCAACACCTGTCCGGCGTTAATATCGTACATCCGGCAGATCACATAGGCAATCGTGCTTTTGCCCGACCCTGTTGTACCAATAATGGCAAGCGACTGGCCTGGCGCAACTTCAAAGCTGAGGTTTTTCAATGCTTTGATTCCGGTGTCCGGGTACACAAACGATACATCTTTGAATTCGATGTTACCATCGATCTCTTTCTCAAAATTTTTATGGGATATTATGTCCGTTTTGGTTTGAAGAAACTCATTGATCCTACGCTGCGAGGCGCCGGCCCGTTGCACAATACTTGTAATCCATCCAAGAGATGTAACGGGCCAGGTAAGCAGGTTTACATAGATAATAAACTCTGCAATATTTCCTGCTGTGATGGATCCTTTAATAACCTCTATACCGCCAATATATACTGTAAGAATAACGCTAAGGCCTATAAGCGCCATAATCAATGGAAAAAACAAGGCATTTACATAAGCCAGCTTGATGGATTTGTCTTTATAGTCATCGCTGGCCATGGTAAATTTTTCTGCTGAATCGTTTTCTCTTCCAAACGCCTTTAAAACCCTGATTCCGGAAAATGCTTCCTGAACGAAGGTCGCTAGCTGTGACAAACTACGTTGGATCTCTTCTGACCTTTTATCAATGATATTATTAACATAATAAATACTGATGGACAATACCGGCAAAGGGATTAAAGCATATAACGTCAGCCTGGTATTGACGGCAAACATGATGGGTATCACCAGCAGAAACAGCGTCAATAGGTTCAGTCCATACATAATGGCGGGCCCAAGGTACATCCTTACCTTACTTACGTCCTCAGAAATACGCGCCATCAGGTCACCTGTATTATTTTTTCTGTAAAAGCTTAAAGGCAGCGACTGGTAATGTGCATAAATTTCATTTTTAAGATCGAATTCGATATGTCGCGACATAGCAATGATGGTTTGGCGGACAAAGAAAAGGAAAACGCCACGCAACAACGCCATCAATAAGATGATCACCCCATAGATTAAAATACTGGAGGCAAAGATATTATAAAAGTCCTGTTGGATTTCGAAATCTCTGTAAGTGCGGTAAACATCGATATTTTCTTTGATCAGATCAAAGGCATACCGAACCACCTGCGCAGGAATTATAGCAAACACATTGGAGATGATGAGGAAAAAAACACCCCACCCCAGGTAAGATTTATACTTAGACAGGTATTTATTAAGATAACTTAGTTCTTTCACTTAAAATAACTACGAGCGTATATTTAATTGGTTATTCAATATTCACATTATAATTTAGATACTCGCAAAAAAAGATTATTTTTGCGATGTTTTTGCAGGCTTTTATGTGATCTATTACCCTGCAAATATATACAACTTATAACTAAATTAATGAATGGTAGAAATATATCCGACACAAGCTGTGCAGAATCACTCGATTTTTGGAGACATATCCAGCCTTGGTCATGAGCAGGTCGTTTTTTGTCAGGATGAGCCAACAGGCCTAAAAGCCATAATCGCCATTCACAATACCGTATTGGGCCCAGCTTTAGGAGGCACCCGTATGTGGCAGTATACCTCCGACCAGGAAGCTATCACCGATGTGCTTCGGCTTTCGAGAGGTATGACTTTCAAAGCAGCAATTTCAGGGCTGAACATAGGCGGTGGCAAAGCTGTCATCATCGGAGACGCCAGGAAGATGAAGTCAGAAGCATTTTTGCGTAGATTCGGAAGGTTTATCGAAAGCCTCGGGGGCCGGTATATTACTGCTGAAGATGTAAATATGAATACCCGGGACATGGAATACATTTCAATGGAAACAGACCATGTCACCGGATTGCATGAATCTAAAGGTGGAGGCGGAGACCCTTCCCCTGTAACAGCTTATGGTACCTACCTGGGCATGAAGGCCGCAGCAAAGAAGGTGTATGGTACCGATAGCCTGGTGGGGAAAAAAATAGCTGTACAAGGCGTTGGGCAGGTGGGCGGGCATCTGGTCGAGCGATTGGTCAAAGAAAATGCACGGGTTTTCATTACGGATATTTCTGAAGAAAGACTTGCACAAATTCATAAGACCTCCGGCGCTATTGTCGTAGGGCAGGATGAAATTTACGATATTGATATGGATATCTATGCGCCCTGTGCCCTGGGAGCTACGATCAACGACAACACCATTGGCCGCTTAAGGTGCCAGGTAATTGCGGGGGCAGCGAATAACCAATTGCTCGATGAACATAAACATGGTCAGATGCTTATTGATAAAGGGATTATCTATGCGCCGGACTTTTTGATCAATGCAGGAGGCCTAATCAACGTATATGCCGAGTATCTGGGAGGATACAAACGGGAAGTGGCTTATCAGCAGGCTGAAAATATTTATCATACCTGCATGGACATTTTAGATAAGTCTGCGGCAGAAAATATACCGTCCCAGCAAGCTGCTATAAAATTAGCAGAGAAAAGAATTGCAGATATGGGTAAAGTGAAGATGTCGTATTAAACAAATTAAGCCTGCTTAGGGGAACCTGAAGTACTTACTATGGGTATTATACATAGGATATCAAGTATTTCCTGCGAAATATGCTACGGATGCATCGTGAAAAATATTCCAACGAGCATAAAGTAGTACAATAATTTTATTATTCGTTCTTTGTAAATAGGGTATAATGCTGAACAGAAGATCTTTAAGAATTAAAGCAATGCAAAGTATTTATGCATTCAACCAGTGTAAGCAATCAAACTATTATTTGGCCATGGACCTGGTGAAAGATAACTTTGCGCGCGACCTGAACTCCATGGAGGTGCAGGACATGGATAATTTAAATACAGAAAAAAAGATTGCAGTGGAGCTTTTTCAGCACAATTATAAAAGCAACCTGATGGTCGAAACTGAGAACTCGTCTGACAAGATCAGAAGCACGGTCATTGAGGCAAAGGATTATTATTTCCGGCAGGTAAAAAAGGACCTGGAGCTCATCAGCAAGAACATGATTGCAGAGGTTGAGAAGCTCGAGGAGAGGTATCTGCTGATATTGTTGTTAGTAGTAGAATTTGCAGATCAGGTTGCCACTGAATTGGAAGAAAAAAAAACCAAGATTAATCCAAAAAACAGAACCACCTTCAGCGGCGAGCTCAACTTCTTGAATAACAAAGTCGTTGGTAGATTTAGAGATGATAAAGCGCTTCAAATAAGATCCATCAAAAATAAGATCAATTGGCGTGACGAAAAGGATGAGGTCAGGCAGTGGTATAAGGAAATACTAAAAAAGGACGCTGATTATATCGCATATAAAAATTTGTCCGTTACTAGTTTCGAAGAAGATAGAAAAATTGTGAATTATATCGTTAAAAATATTATTTTTAAAAACGATGTGCTACGCGCTTATTTCGAGGAAAAGGATTTGAATTGGGAAGAAAACAAATCCATTATCAAAAGCATGGTGGTAAAAACCATTAAATCTATAGATGAAAGCACCGCGGATGGAGGTATTGAGCTGATGGAGCTTTCCCCTAATTGGGAGGACGATAAGGAGTTCTTTAAAGAGATTTTTTCTTCGACCATTAAAAATGATGATTCCTATGAAGAGATAATAGCTGAAAAAGCAAAAAACTGGGACATCGAAAGGATTGCCGCAATAGATAAAATTATCCTTAAGATGGCTTTGAATGAATTTATCAATTCGTCGAGTATACCAGTTAAAGTAACAATCAATGAGTACATAGAAATTTCTAAAGATTATAGTACACCCAAAAGCAGGCAGTTTATAAATGGTATCCTTGACGTGGTAGCTACGGAGCTACAAAATGAAGGTATGATTAGAAAAAGTGGCAGAGGCTTAATTGACAATAAATAAAAACGTAAAGATATGACCAAGACAACAGGCGCTATATTAGCCCTTGTAACAGGGACAGCAGTAGGAACTATATTAGGCATTTTATATGCCCCGGACACCGGTATCAACACAAGAGACCGGCTTACCTTCAGGTTGGATAAAACCAAGGAAAAGTTGGAAGACTTGCTAAATGAACTGATGAAGGGGAAGGATATGCCGCCAAGTACTGCCCGTACAGAAGGGCAGAAAGTTATAAACGACGCCAAAGAAAAAGCAGAGAGACTGCTCAATGATGTCGAAGATATCATTGGCCAGATAAAAGGCAAAAAATAAGACATGAAGAAAATAACCCTAATAGAAGGCGACGGCATAGGCCCGGAAATAACCAAGGCAGTAGTGAATATTTTTGAAGCTGCGAAGGTACCGATTACCTGGGAGTATGAAAACGCCGGCCAAACAACCTTAGAAGAAAAGGGCGAGCTAATACCGGATTCGTTGATTGCTTCCGTGAAGAAAAACCAAGTCGCATTGAAAGGTCCTATTACAACTCCGGTTGGCAAAGGTTTCAAAAGTGTGAATGTACAACTCAGGCAGATGTTCGACTTGTACCAAAATGTGAGGCCATGTTGCTCTACACCCGGAATCCAAAGTAGGTTTGAAAATGTGAATCTGGTACTTTTCCGGGAAAACACCGAAGGTTTATACTCAGGTCTTGAGCTTTATGACGAAAGACTGCAAATGGCAGATTCCATTGCAAGAGTTACAAAAAAGGGCTGTATCAATATTATCCGGGGTGCTTTTAAATATGCACGTGCTCATGATCACAAGCGAATAACGCTAGTGCATAAAGCAAATATACTTAAAAGCATAGGAAAGATATTTCTCGATGCGGGCCAAGAAGTAGCTCAGGATTACCCGGAAATCACCATGGACGACCGGATTATCGATAATATGTGCATGCAGTTGGTCATGCGTCCTGAGCAATATGATATATTAGTGGCAACGAATCTTTTTGGCGATATCCTCTCTGATCTTTGTGCAGGATTGGTAGGAGGATTAGGCGTAGTAGCCGGTGCCAATATCGGTGATGAGGTGGCCATTTTTGAGGCCGTACACGGATCAGCACCTGATATCGCCGGTAAGGGTCTGGCTAACCCTACAGCCTTGCTTCGCTCCGCGCTGATGATGCTCAACCATCTGGAAATGAGAGACCATGCCAAAAAAATAGAAGATGCTTTAAACGCTACTTTTCTACAGAAAGATGCACTTACAGCGGATTTGGGTGGCAAGGGAAATACTGATTCCTTTGCACAGGCAGTTATTAATAATATGAAGTAGAATAATTTAATTTAATAATAAATAAGATGAATAAATATGCAATTTTAGCTTTCGCAGCCTCCTCCTTTATGTTAGCAAGCTGTGATAACACCGACCTTGAAAAACGAACTGCCAGTCTTGAAAAGCGGGTAGCTGAGCTGGAGAATGGAAAACAAACCACTATGGCAACTCCTGATCTGAACTCGTTGGCGCAGAATGTACAGAATGTGGAAGAAATAGCTGACGGGCCGACGCCGGCTTTTGAATTTAATAAGGAAACGCATGACTTTGGTACCATCAAAGAAGGTGATGTAGTTACCCATAAGTTTACCTTTAAAAACGTTGGTGATGCACCACTTGTGATACAAAATGCTTCCTCTTCTTGTGGATGTACGGTTCCAGACTATCCGAAAACACCTATTGCTGTCGGCGAAACCGGGGAAATCCTCGTGAGATTCGATAGTCAGGGAAAACCGGGTGCGCAAAACAAGACTGTTTCAATAACAGCTAATACAGTACCTTCTATTACTAAATTAACAATAAAAAGTACCGTTACAGCCAAGGCTGGATCGGCTACTGCACAGTCACCAACGATACAATAACTAAAAAACCAAAATGCTCACATTTATATTATTACAAGCTGCAGGAAGCGATAGTGGTTGGATAGGAAACCTCGTTTTGATCGGCGGTATTGCCATCGTATTTTATTTCTTTATGATCAGGCCACAGCAGAAAAAACAAAAAGATCAAAGAAACTTTCTGGATGCTGTTAAAAAAGGAGATACGATTGTTACGATTGGTGGTTTACATGGAAAAATCTTCACTATAGAGGACGACACTGCAACCATTGAAATTGACAAAGGCATCAAAGTTAAAATTGAAAAAAGTGCCATATCTCTGGAAGCAAGTAAAAAATACGCAACAAAAAGTGTGTAAAATTTGACCAAAATTAAGAACACATATTCCTGGATATCCAAAATTTTTGCTTCCGAAAAAAAAGAAAGCTGGAAGGTAGTATTGCTGTGTCTTATTGCAGCTACTACGTTTTGGTTTTTTAATGCCTTAAACGATAGGTATACCACCCGACTCAACTATCCTATTCAATTTGAGTTCGACGGATCGGACGTTGTTGTCGTGGAAAAACTCCCGAGTAAAATACGATTGGATGTAACCGGTGGAGGATGGAACTTGCTGCGGAAAACCCTTTGGTTTAATATCAACCCTCTAAAGGTTCACATTGACCAGCCGGCAGAAAGAAAATTCATTATTGGAGCCTCCCTATTGCCGGTCATTTCAGACCAGATCGATGAACTTACGCTAAACTATATCATTACAGATACCCTATATTTGCGGATAGAAAAACGGGTTTCCAAGACAGTCGCTGTAACGATAGACAGTGCAAGTATTAAGCTGGCGCCCAGACATAGAATTTCTTCCAGCATAAGCGTGGATCCCGATTCTATTACGTTTTTAGGGCCTTCTTCTTTTATCGATTCTATTAACGACTCTTTAAAAATCGACATCCCAAAAGAAGGCATCAACGAGAACTACCAGGCCACAATTTCTGTAAGGCCTGCCGATTCAGACCTCATATCGGTTTCACCTGAATCTGTGACGGTACGATTTGAGGTAGACCCCTTTGAAGTATACTTGCTCGACGTACCAATAAAGAAGATCAACTTTCCAGCGGATTCGTCGCGCATCATTCGTGAAGATAAAGTTAGCGTTTCTTTCTATATTCAACGCGGCGACTTAGATAAACTTAAAGCCGAAGACTTTGAAGTGGTGGCTAATTATAGAACCATGGCCAACGCAGACTCTACAGTTGTGCCTGTTATCAAGCAAACCCCTGATTATGTTTGGAATGCTTCCGTGATTGAAAAAAAGCTTAAAGTTAGAAATGGCCGATGACACCCCCCTCAATGTTGGCATTACCGGTGGAATAGGTTCTGGCAAAAGCCTGGTTTGCAAAATATTCCAGGTTTTGGGGATACCTGTTTATGATGCAGATACCCGCGCCCGATGGCTGCAATCAAACGATGAAGAACTTATAGGTTTGATTATAAAGAACTTTGGCAACGAAGCTTATATTGAAGCCAATAAGCTCAATAGAAATTTCCTAGCTGAGAAAGTTTTTAGTAACCATGAAGAATTAAACCTATTGAACCAATTGGTTCACCCACGGGTAGCACTGGACTACCAGAAGTGGGTAGCGCAGCACAGTTCGAAGCCGTACGTACTCAAAGAGGCTGCTTTGTTGATTGAAAGCGGCGCATACAGGGCATTGGATTTTATCATTCATGTAAAAGCACCTATCGACATCAGGATAAGCAGAATACGCAATCGAGACAAGGGGCGCACAGAAGAGCAAATACATCAGATAATCTCCAAGCAGCTTTCCGATGAGGAAAGGGATCAACATACCGACTATATCATTGTGAATGATCACAGATCCCTGCTAATTCCTCAGGTCTTACATATCAATCAAGGGCTATTGTCGAAATGCGCTAAGAATTTGATAAAATAGAATGCGGGAGTGAGATTTGATCGGTATAAAATTTTACCCGGGTATGGGCAGAATCGAAGAGCTCAATTTTTTCGATCTGGTCCAATTTATGGTTGTAAAATACTTCTACATAAAAATCGTGAAGCAAATACAAATTCACCTTGTACCCATAGTACCTGATGGCCACCACAAAGTTACCTTCCTGATAAAGAAGTTTTATTTTTTCTCTTAAAGGGTGTCCTAAGAATTCTGAAGCCTTTACCATTGTTGTCGTTCCCAAATCAAAAGTAAAATACACATAAAAAGTGAACTTTCAGAACACCACATAAAGAAATAACCCGCAATAAGCAAATCTCTAAAAATAAGTATATCGGTTGATTTAAAGGTTCAATTGCCGCTGACAACCATGATGCCGGTAAACTCTATTTCTTTTCAGCCTGAATTTTTGGTGCCATTTCCAGAAAGTAATCTTCCAGAAGAAGTGAACCTTGAGCAGGAGCTACAGCATCTTCTGTAAGCACAGTTTTGAAAAATGCCAGCTTGTCGAACAGGCTTTTGTCCCAAAGTTTTACAAACGGAAGTCCTATATCTACCAGCCAGGCAGGTATCGTAACGACCTTAGCATCACCCATGGCATTGCACGCCAACGTTGCTATTTCCTCTCTTGTGTATATTTTTGGCCCACCTACTTCAATTTTATTTTTACCATTGACGATATTTTCCAGACAAACTTTGGCAAGGTCCTTTTGGTGTATTGGGTTAGTTTTTTTGTCACCGCTTCCAACAGAAATCACCTGTCCCTTACTTGCCATGATCAATACGTCGTGCAAGCCGGTAAAGATGCCCACCGGATGGATGACAGTGTAGGCAAGGCCTGACTTCTTTATTTCTCCAGTAAATTTTTCGTGTTCTTTTGCGAGTTCCAGATCCTTATATTTGCTGCTTCCAAATACTGAGATATAAACGATACGCTGAACCTTGCTTTTCAGCGCGATGTCCAGGATGTTTTTGTTCGCCTGGTAGTCGATGTCCCTGAAGGTAGTCTTATTATCCGTAAATAAACTTACACTCTTACCCATCGCAGAAAAGATGATATCGATCTTGCTGCAAATATTGGTGAGGGTTTCAGGATTTTGTGCGTCACCTATAAAAATATCGTCGGTATATTCCTTTATTTCGCTGGCGTCGTCTTCGTCGAGACACAGTGCTCGCACATAATGCCCCTCCTGTTTTAAAAGCTTTAAAACCTCGAATCCAAGAGATCCTGTTGCGCCTAATACTAGTATTCTCTTCATAAAAGAAGTGCTGTTACATAAAAAAATCAAAAGACATCCGCCTTTAATGAGTATCAGAACGGCGGATGATTT
The DNA here is from genome assembly GCA_001683905.1 of Marivirga sp. ANT-B6. Taxonomy (GTDB): domain Bacteria; phylum Bacteroidota; class Bacteroidia; order Cytophagales; family Cyclobacteriaceae; genus ANT-B6. The sequence continues at coordinate 19,263 of LXQK01000111.1, read as the reverse complement.
AAATTGTTTATAATAACATCACTGCAACAATGATCTTAAAGGCTGATCTTGACATCAAAAATATCTTTTAGCGCCTTTTTTGCTGCATGAAAGCCGCACATACCATGAACGCCACCGCCTGGCGGCGTGGAAGAAGAACATAAATAGAGTCCTTTTTTTGAAGTTGCATAGGGAGAAATACGCAGTGCTGGCCTCGTAAAAATTTGTGTAATATCCTGTGCCCCTCCATTGATATCGCCACCAAAATAATTAGGATTGTACGTTTCGAAATCCACCGCGCTCATCTCATGCTTTCCGATGATCCTATCTTTGAAGCCAGGTGCAAATCTTTCTATCTGTTGTTCTATACTTGCTGTCATATTAATGGAAGAGCCTGAGGGAACGTGACAATATCCCCAAAGTGTATGCTTCCCTGATGGAGCCCTGGTCGTATCAAACAGACTCTGCTGGGCTAATAGTACATAAGGTTTTTCTACGTGCTTATTATTCCAAATCGCCTTTTCGGAGGCTGCTACTTCCGCCAGTGTTCCGCCGAGGTGAACCGTTCCAGCCTCCATACATCTTTCAGCCTTCCATGGCACGGGGCCGTCCAGCGCCCAATCAACTTTATAAACCCCCTGGCCGTAATTGAACCTATTCAATTGGCACTTATATAACGTGGAAAATTCATGACCTGCAATACGCAGCAGCTGGCGGGGCGTTATATCAAATAGTACCGCCTTTGCTGGTGGTATATCTGCCATAGATTTTACCATGCGGTCGGTTTCGATATGTCCTCCAAGGCTTTTAAAATAGGCGCCCATAGCGTCTGCCAGGTTTTGAGACCCACCTTTAGGAATTGGCCATCCTTTACTATGCCCAATGATACCCAGGACCAGACCAATAGCAGCAGTAGATATTTTCTCCAGCGGCAGCATGCTATGTGCCGCAAGACCCGCGAACATCCCCCGAGCCATTTCTCCTTTAAATGTTCGCTTCGCAAATCCAGTTGCCGGCTGAATCGCTTTTAAGCCAAAACGGGTGAGAAGGAGAGGATGGCTAGGAAACTTCAACGGTCCCAATAGGTCCTGGGCTAGTTTATCCCAATGGGGAGCATAGGCTTCCATCAAAGAGGTATAGGCCTTACCATCCTCACCAAGGCTCTCAGCGGTAGCAGCGATAGATTTCTGCAAAACAGCAACACTGCCATCATCAAAAGGATGCGCTAAGGCACTAAGTGGATAAATCCATTCAAGTCCAAAATCACCCAAAGGCAACTGTTTTAAATAAGGCGAGTCCGCTGCCAATGGGTGGATGGCGGAACAGATGTCGTGTTTGAAGCCTGGCAGCGTTAAGGCCGCTGTGCGCATGCCTCCTCCAATAGTCGCTTTGCCCTCCAATATTAATACCGAAATACCAGCTTTCTGCATGGCAATACCTGCCGCCAGGCCATTGGGACCAGAACCAACTATAACCGCATCGTAATTTGATTTTTCAACCATTCAACTCAGATTATTTTGAATTTAATTTGACAAATTATTATAAAATCGAAATAGTAAAAAGGCAGGCAATGTTGGCCATCCATTAACACAAGAACTTTTTCTGATGATGCGTAAATCAAAAAACAGATCTAGCACCTATGCATCCATGGCAAGTTAATCCGTAGACAAAGAAAAAGTTTCCTTACGCACTAAAGAAAACTGTAAGCCTATCCGCGACACCCTTGGTGAGCAAAGCATTTATTAATGGTGCTCAACAAGTACATCCTTCACCGTATCAAACATATCCCGTTTAGTGAAAGGTTTACTTAGATGGCCATTCATACCTGCCCGTAAGCACTTTTCAATATCCTCTTTCCCAACATTGGCAGATACCCCGATAATGGGTTTCTTAAATTGCCGTTTCCTTAATGCGATGGTGGCTTCTATGCCATTCATCACGGGCATTTGAAAATCCATCAAAATCAGGTCAAAATCATGCGCTAGCGTGATGTCCAATGCTTTAGAACCATTTTCTACAACCGTAACTTTACAACCCAGACTTTGTAATACTTTCCATGCCAAGAGCTGGTTTACCTCATTATCTTCAACCACTAAGACATGATAAGGATCATCGAATTTCAGTGGTACCGATACTCCCAAGGTCGAATCAGCATCATTTTGCTTCGAAGAGGCATCCATCTCTAGTTTAAGGGTAAACGTAAATGACGACCCAGCCTCGCCTGCTAGCTGAGGATGCTCATAGGGACTTTTTACATACACATCGCCACCAAGCAGCCTGATAAGCTGTTTTACAATGGACAAACCTAACCCAGAACCCCCATATTGATGCGTAATGGAATTGTCAGCTTGCGAAAAATTTTCAAAAATCATTTGTTGTTTTAATCGCGGTATTCCAACGCCTGAGTCAGAAACCGTACCCTCCATCATCATCTCGTTATCCTTTCCGTCCCCATGTTTGAAACACCTGAAATGAACAATGATGCCACCTTTCCTGGTAAACTTGAGAGCGTTGCCAACCAGGTTAATGAGTATTTGGTTGAATTTTGTGGTATCCCCGATCATGTTAGTAAATGGAATCGTCTCATCAAACTTGATCTGAAAAGTTAATCCCTTTTCAAAGGCGATATATTGATAAGGGTGTAATGTGGCCGTGACAGCAAGCCTGAAATCAAAGCTTGAACGCGTCACTTCTAATTTTCCCGATTCGATTTTATTCAGATCTAAAATATCGCAAAGGAGTTTAAAAAGATTCTTACCCGAAGTCTCGATCAACTCCAGGTATTCTCGCTGTTCTTTAGTGATATCCGTTTCGAGCAATTGGTCAGTGAAGCCCATAATCCCATTCAGCGGCGTCCGGATATCATGACTCATATTAGCCAAAAAAGAACTCTTAGCCTTGTTTGCCGCCTCTGCACGGGATTTTGCCTTTAGAAGTTCAATTTCGGCTACCTTTTGAGAGGTTATATCTGTATGTGCCCATACCATCCTTACTACTTTTCCTTCGCTATTTTTATGGTGAATGCAGCGAGAAAGCATGTACAGGATAGATCCGTCCTTATGATAATAGCGCTGGATAGCTTTATATTCGGGCAAAATCCCGCGATTATATTGATCCAACAAAGTTAGGCACATCTCCCGGTCCTCCTCATGCAAAGTTTTTTTCCAGCCTTCGATGGAATCTTCAATCTCATGCTGCTCATAACCCAGCATTTCCTTCCAGCGCATTGAAAAATAGAACTTTTGATTTTTAAAGTCCCAATCCCAAATTCCGTCGTTACTTGCTCTAAGTGCTAGTTCCATCAACTCCTTCCTTTGCTTCAGCTCAGCTTCATACTCTTTCTGTAAAGTGACATCTTTGGCAATATAGAGTACACCACTTACTTTTTTCTGATTGTCAAAAAGGAGAGAACATGAACAGGAAACAGGGATGATTTTTCCATTTTTTGCTTTAAAGTTTCTATCGATATTATAGCAATAGGTTTGACCTTGATGGACCGCAAATTCATTACTCATATCTGCCGCATCAGTTTCGGCAAAGAGAATATGAAAAGGTTTTCCGATAAGTTCTTTCTCTTTGTAGAAAAGCAGGTGGGTAACAGAAGAATTAATACTTCTGATCATATTATCAGGATCAAGCACGATACACATATCGACGATTCCCTTGTAAATACTGTTTAAATACTCTAAAGATACAGTTGACGCTTTCAGCTCCTCTCCTAACATATTGATACCAACAATCACCCCATTCAGGTCATCATGATTACCCGCTGGTTGAATACGAAAATCAAAATTTCCCGAAGCAAGCTCTAATATCAACCTATGTATCTGCTCTATCTGTTCATGACGACCAGCATTAAAATCATCATTATTCATCGCCTTTATGCATTAAAATACAAACCATAAACTTATTATCCTCATGTCTACCCCACTAACTGCATGATTTATGTTTGAGTAATTTATAAAATTTTCTAAGAAAAATTACTGTTGAAACAGCTTTTTTCAAACAAAAAGGTGCAATGAATGCATGTCATTAAAAAAAAGACAGCCTAATCAATGGTCGTCGTTTGCCATCTCATAGTAGCTTTAAGCAGATACTCAGATGGAACTGGATAAAGGCGATGGAATACAGCTTGCAGCCAGAGAAACGACTACAAGAAACCTTGTAACCAATTTAAAGCTTCATTTTTATTTTTAAAAAGTCTAGTAGGTACCTTTGGAGCACTGAAGTGCATATAAAAATTGAAAATGATATTACCTACCTGCGAATCTGTCAGGACAGCTACGGCTCTAAACCGGCGGGACGACTCCTGGACGGCAAAGAAGTCCCTTGCATCCTTCGTTAACTCTGTTACTGCACAAAAATCCCACATGGTAGGATAATCCACATCCCCAAAATTGGCTAACCTTAAACTGACGATGTCGCTGGCTATTTGAAGGTCTATTTTTTTTACTTTACATGTACCAAAAAGGATATTATCCATATAATGCATGGCCATATACTCATTCTCAACAAATTTTTCCAGCATATGACGTTTCGTTAGTTCGAAGAGAAAACACCCCTAAATTTTAAGATCTGAAGCTCTTCTATGAGAAATATCGTGCACAAGCGACATGATTGCAATCATATTTCCGTCTTCATCAAATATGATAGAGTTATACCATTCACACCATATCGCTTTGCCTGATCTGGATAAATTTCTGCAAATAAATACATTCCGTAAAATATGTGCTTCGGCAAGCTCAAGCATACCTTCCTTTACCTTTTTTGCGTCTTCCTCAGCAATAAAGCCCCAGTCTTCCATAGATTTCCCAACCACCTCGTTCTCTGTATAGCCAAACAATTCTTCTGCCTGCCATGACCAACTCTCTATTTGTATCTTTTCATTCCATTGAATTACAGCAAGTGGAGAATGCTCGATATGGTAAAAAAGCTGTTGACGGGTTTTACGAAGAAGACTTTCGGTATGTTTGAGGTAACTGATGTCCTTGGCATAAACCAGGATGTCAGCCTTTTCCCCTGGTTCCGTATACAACGTAGAAAATGTGCATGCTACCGGGAGTTGTAAGCCCGACTTGGTAAGGAAATGTAGCTCTTTGAGCATGGCATTTTTTTTCTGCAATTCATCAAAGTTCAGATCGGGTTTTTCTTTCTTTATTAATAAAGAAAATGGTTTCCCAATCAATTCCTCTTCAAAATAAAATAGTGCTGTGCTTACTGCTTTATTGATCGCTTTGATCTTCTTGTCACCATCAAGTACGATAATCATATCGGCAACACCTCTGTATAGGCCCTCCACAAAGGTTTTGGGTACGGTATTAGACTTTAACTCCTCTCCAAGCATGTTGATCCCTTCAGCCAAAGCATCCACGTCGTCATGGCTTCCCGACTGATAAATTCTGTTGTTGAAGTTGCCGGAAGCTAGTTCCAAGATAGCTTTCTTAAATTCCTGAAGCCTATTTTTAGTGTTCATTATGATAAGCCAGCGTGAGATACCTGATAGAAACAGGTATGAGTTACTATATTCAACTTAAAAGATAAAAAAAATGTTATAAAAAAAGGGGAAAATGTACTTTATTTGGGCTTTATATATAAATAAAATAGCCACATCAAGTGGCTATTGGGGTGAAAGACGGGACTCGAACCCGCGACCTCTGGTGCCACAAACCAGCGCTCTAACCAACTGAGCTACAATCACCATTTTCAGGTTTGCAAAGGTATATAGTGTAGTTCAATTTGCAAAGTAAATTGTTACATTCTTCTAAATTCCAATCTCATGCCTCTCGTGCCTTCCTTACATTGGCCATCCGCATAAGCAACCTCACCAGAGACGATAGTGTGCGTAATTCGCGATCTAAATGTATGTCCGGTGAAAGGTGACCAGCCACATTTGCTTAAGATATTTTCTGTTGCTACCACCCAGCGATGATCTACATCCACTAACACTAAGTCGGCATGATACCCTTCGCGGATAAACCCACGCCTGTCAATTTGAAACAATATTGAGGGATTATGGCACATTTTTTCGGCGATTTGCTCCAGGCTGATTTTACCCTGATGAAAAAACTCAAGCATGGCGACCAGCGTATGCTGCACCAAAGGACCTCCCGAAGGAGCTTTCGTATATGGCTGCTGCTTTTCCTGAAGTGTATGTGGCGCGTGATCGGTTGCAACGACATCGATCGTGCCATCGATAACTGCCGAAAAAATTGCTTGCCTGTCAGAAGCATTTTTTATCGCTGGATTCCACTTGATCAGACTTCCTTTGGTTTCATAATCTGCTGTCTCGAACCACAGATGATGAATACAAGCCTCTGCGGTGATCTTTTTGTTACGCAAGGGCCTTTCATTCGAAAATAACGATAATTCTTTTTCTGTAGAGATATGCAGTACGTGCAATCGGGCTTCATGCTGCTTTGCGAGGGCTACGGCCATAGAAGAAGATAGGTAACATGCCTCTTCGCTTCTGATCAGGGGGTGGCATGCAAAGGGAATATTATCGCCATATTTTTGCTCGTATTCCTTCAAATTTTTCTGGATTGTCGCCTCATCTTCGCAATGCGTTGCTATAAGTGTGGTAGCATTTCGAAAAATGGCTTCCAAGGTCCTTTCATTATCCACCAACATATTGCCTGTGGAAGCGCCCATAAATACTTTGATGCCACAAACGCGGGCTGGGTCAGTTTTTAATACTTCCTCCAGGTTATCGTTTGATGCCCCCATATAAAAGGAATAGTTGGCCATTGACTTTGCAGCGGCAATTCTATATTTATCTTCTAGCAACACCTGTGTAAGGGAATTGGGAATGGTGTTGGGCATTTCCATATATGAAGTGACACCGCCGGCAACAGCTGCCCGAGATTCCGTATAAATATCACCTTTATGAGTGAGCCCGGGCTCGCGAAAGTGTACCTGGTCGTCTATGACTCCGGGAAATAAATAGCTGCCATGGGCATCAATCACCCGGTGCTTTCCGGTGACTGATATATTCAGCTCTATTTTTTCTATCAGCCCATTGGAAATGAGTACGTCAGAAGAACGTATTTTACCTTCATTGACAATATTGGCATTTTTTATTAATAGGGTTTCCATAATTAATAGATTTATTCAGCTTAAATTCCAACCGAACAATTATCCTACTATCTGTTTTATATTCCTACAATATCCATCGAAAAGTTATCCAAGGCGATTCCTTTCATTTAAAGTAATACCCTTCCACTACAGCGGTTAGCCAGGGGAAAGAGACAATCATTAGTGCTGGTGTACACAAACTTTGTATACAAATGGTTAACTTTACGAACTATTTTTACGACGTACACAACAAATTCGCATGGCTGCAATTATACAAAATTTCGAAGATTTTAAACTTAATAAACAACTTGTTGAGGCAACCAAAACATTGGGATACGAAACGCCTACGCCCATTCAAGTTAAGGCGATTCCTTTAATATTGGCCGGACATGACATTATGGGCATTGCACAAACAGGAACAGGTAAAACGGCAGCTTTTCTGCTACCATTACTAATGAAAATCAAATTTGCCCAGGGGGATCATCCACGTGCGCTTATACTGGCCCCAACCCGTGAGCTTGCCATGCAAATCGATAAGAATTTGACCGAACTTGCCGTGAACCTGGATATCCGGCATGTTTGTATCTATGGCGGTATAGGCCCTAAAACGCAAATGGAACAGATAGATAAGGGGACGGATATCATTGTCGCCACCCCCGGAAGGTTTTTGGATATCTACCTTAAAGGCGCCTTGGTAACAAAGGCGTTAAAAACGTTAGTCATCGACGAAGCCGACAAAATGATGGATATGGGCTTTATGCCGCAAATCAGAAAAATTTTGGAAGTAATACCGGTTAAAAGACAGAATCTGTTATTTTCTGCTACAATGGCCGAGAAAGTGAGGACACTATCCGAAGAGTTTCTGGCATTTCCAGAAGTAGTAGAGGTTACGCCGCAGGCTACAACTGTAGATGCCGTTAATCAAATGATTTATAAGGTTCCTAATTTTAAGACCAAAATCAATCTATTGGAGCTTTTGCTAAAGAACGAAGACATATTTAACCGGGTGATCGTTTTTGTGAAAACAAAGGCTGCAGCAGACCAGATCTACAAATATTTATCGAGAAAAGCAGCAGGAGCGGTACGTGTTATTCACGCCAATAAAGGGCAAAATACAAGGATTAATGCCATGGAAGAATTCAAAGGCGGAACAATACGCGTTTTAGTAACGACTGATGTTGCCTCACGCGGTATTGATGTTTCCATGGTCAGTCATGTCATCAACTTTGACGTACCATTGATATATGAAGATTACGTCCATAGAATCGGGCGTACTGGAAGGGCCAATCAAATGGGTGAGGCCGTCACGTTTGTTTTGGAGTCGGAGGAATATCATATTGAAAAAATAGAAAAGCTGATCCGAAGGCCCATACTCATACAGAAACTGCCTGAAGGCGTAAAAATTGAGAAAACAGATTTTCAGGAAGGCCAGAAGATGGCCATGGATATTGACCTTCAAAAAAGGAAGGAAGACCCAACCTTCAAAGGCGCTTTTCATGAAAAATCGGCTAAGAAAATGTTGGCCGTAAAAGCACAAAAAGATAAGCAGGCAAAAAAGATAAAAAATGACAGGAAATTCAAGCGAAAGTAAAAAAGAAAAAGGCCGCGATGATATTAAAAAAAATACCAAGAACTTTGTCCTCGGGATTTTCATTTTACCTTAATAATTCAGGTCTATTCAGCCCCTGCTTTTAAATCCACTTTAATCTTTTCATTTCTATTAGCAACCTCCCAAGCGGTATAAAATACCAGTTTGGTGATGTTTTCCATTTTATCAAATGCCAATTTCTCAATCGTATCTGTCACCCGATGGTAGTCGTCATGTATACCGTTGAAGTAAAATATGATTGGAATATTATTTTTAGCGAAGTTGTAATGGTCAGACCGATAATAGTATCGGTTTGGATCGTCACCATCAAACCGGTAGTCAAGGTCCAGTTTGGTGTAGGTACGATTCGCTGTTTCACTCACTGCTTTCAGTTCTTTAGACAGGTTCCCAGATCCTATTACGTATACATAATCCTGGTTTTCTTCATGTTCTTTATCGATACGGCCAATCATATCGATGTTTAGATTTACTACGGTATTTTCAAGCGGAAAGACAGGATTATCGGTATAATATAACGAGCCTAGCAACCCTTTTTCCTCCCCTGTCACGGTTAAACATAAGATGCTTCTTTCCGGGCCGTTTCCGTCAGCTTTTGCTTTCGCAAAGGCCTGCGCAATCTCCATAACCGCTGCCGTACCCGAGGCATCGTCATTTGCTCCATTGTAAACCTCGGTATCGGTTTTTCCGATATGATCATAGTGCGCCGTGATCACCAGTAGCTCATCCTTCTTACTTTTACCTTCGATGTAACCAAGCACATTCTCTGTGGTCACATCTTCTCTCTCCATCTTCACTTTGTACGCAAGTGTCAGTGGCTTTACGCTGGCCAGCGGGTTCTTTTTACCTTTGCCCTTTTTATCCATCATACCCATGATGTCCTTCCATGGTTTTTTCATAGCATCGGCAATAACAGCAGGACTCATTAGAAAGTAAATATTTTCCTCCTGTGCCTCCCTTGGGAAGCCTACGCGCTTATCGGTAAAATAATGATGATAATCTTCAACGAACTTGCTGAACTCCTCGCCGGTGGTGGCACTAATTACGAAAAACTTGCTGGCTCCCTGCGCTTTGGCTACTTCCAGTTTTTTCTTTCTATCGTTTCTATCTGGCACATAAATAATTACGGCCTTATCTTTAACGTCCAGGCCCACATAGTTTAAAGAATCACCCCTCCCCACAAATATAGCATCTGTTGTGGCTTCCTCTTCCATGTCAGCGGAACCTATAAACGCATTGCCCTTGAGATGAGTCTTTCTTTCACCATTGATCTTCAAGTACACTTCGCCGAAACCTGATTTTTCCAAGGTAAAAGTCTGATAGTAGCCGTTGCCTTCACCTTCCTTCACCGGCCCCTGAAGATTATCAGTCATAAATTGCGATTTGATGTAATCAGCAGCCATTTTTTGGCCTTTCTCGCCAGTATTCCTACCTTCCAAACTGTCAGAAGCTAAAACATTTACGTGCTTGAAGAGGTCTTGGGCTGTAATGGTATTAGCATATTTTTCCGGAACGGATTGTTGTGCCTGAGTGGTATAAGCTAAACCAACAATGGCCAGCGTAAGCGTAAATCGTCTTAGGTATATTATTATTTTCATCGAATTATATTTGTAAAGACTAAATAAAGAAAAAAGCAGCAATAAATTGCCTTTAATTAATGATTCGGCCGAAAATAATTCGGTTTGAATCGGAAAATTCTCCATGGGAAAATTGAACTTTCCCTACCTGAATACAATTGTTACTACAATTGAACCAACATAGTAATATTAGTAATACCTTTACATCATCAATTTTAGCAATAGAAAATTACCGCTTTACTTTATTAAAAAAACATGAAAATCGATCTGCACAAGACAGAAAAATTTGAGGTCAGGCATATAGGACCCGACCAGGTTCAGGTTCATGAAATGCTTCAAAAGATTAACGCCAATTCTATTGAGGCTTTAATAGATGAAACAGTTCCAAAAGCCATACAACTAAAAAAAGAGCTGGATTTGCCTGGACCAAAAAGCGAATACCAGTTTTTAAAAGATTTTAAGGTGTTGGCTTCAAAAAACAAGGTTTTTAAATCATATATAGGCTTAGGCTATCACGACTGTATCACCCCGGGTGTAATTTTGAGAAACATCATGGAAAACCCGGGGTGGTATACCGCTTATACCCCCTACCAGGCGGAAATCGCCCAGGGTAGGTTGGAAGCGTTAATCAACTTTCAGACGACGGTGATGGATCTTACCGGTATGGATATTGCCAATGCGTCACTCCTGGATGAAGGCACGGCTGCTGCCGAAGCGATGACCATGCTTTATGCCATGAAAAAGGGGCCAAAGAAAAATGCGCATAAATTTTTTGTAGACCATAAGGGATTACCTCAGACGATCGACCTTTTGCAAACTCGGGCTACGCCGGTAGGCATTGAACTTGTTGTTGGCGAATTGCAGCATTTTGATGTTACAGATGCTGCATTTTTTGGAATGCTATTACAATATCCTGATGTGGATGGTGCCGCGGTAGACCATGCTGCCCTGATCGCCTCCGCTAAAGAAAATGATATTTTTGTGGCCGTTGCCGCAGACCTGCTGAGCCTTACCTTACTGGTATCACCAGGGGAAATGGGGGCAGATATTGTCGTAGGAACCTCACAGCGCTTCGGTGTGCCTATGGGTTTTGGAGGACCACATGCTGCCTTTTTTGCTACAAAAGACGAATTTAAGCGACAGATACCCGGTCGAATTATCGGTGTTTCTGTCGATAGAGATGGCAATAATGCGTACCGTATGGCTCTACAGACTCGCGAGCAGCATATTCGGCGGGAAAAAGCTACGTCAAATATTTGCACGGCACAGGTGTTATTAGCCGTAATGGCCGGTATGTATGCGGTCTATCATGGCCCCAAGGGCTTAAAAGATATTGCTTTGAAAATTCATGGTCTAACCAAGTTGCTCGACAAGGGATTGACCTCTATAGGTCTAAAGCAACAGAATCAAGTGTATTTCGACACGCTATATATCGCCTCTGAGCTGTCACTGGCTGAAAAGGTGCGAACGATTGCCGAATCAAAAGAGATAAACTTCAGGTACGCCGAGGGAGCGATAGGTATTTCTTTAAATGAGACTACCCAGATACAAGATGTTAATGGGATAATACAAGTGTTTGCCGAGGCGCTGGGAAAAAACCTTAATGGGTTTGACAGCAATATACATGCAGAGAAAATTGAGCTTACATTGCCTGAAGGCCTCTTAAGAAAATCGTCTTATCTCACCCATGCCGTTTTCAACACGCACCATTCTGAGCATGAAATGCTACGATATATCAAGCGGTTGGAAAATAAAGATTTGTCATTGGTGCATTCCATGATATCATTAGGTTCATGTACCATGAAATTGAATGCTTCGGCGGAAATGGCGCCTGTCACCTGGCCGGAATTTGGTGGTATACATCCCTTTGTTCCGGCGGTACAAGCAGAAGGTTATCACCAGATGTTCAAGGAGCTAGAGGCGTGGTTATCCGAAATTACCGGTTTTGCTGCTACCTCGCTACAACCTAATTCAGGGGCTCAAGGAGAATATGCTGGCCTGATGGTGATCAGGGCATACCACCTTGGAAGGGGCGATTCGCATAGAAACATAGCTTTGATACCTACGTCGGCACACGGCACCAATCCTGCGAGCGCGGTGATGGCGGGCATGCAGGTGGTATTGGTCAAGTGTGACGAAAGAGGAAATATTGATGTCGCAGATCTAAAAAATAAAGCCGGGCAACACAGTCAGAATCTGGCTGCGCTGATGGTTACCTATCCCTCTACGCATGGGGTTTTTGAGGAGAGCATCCAGGAAATCTGCGATATTATTCACCAACATGGCGGGCAAGTGTATATGGACGGTGCTAATATGAATGCGCAAGTTGGGATTACGAGTCCGGCCAATATTGGGGCTGATGTATGCCACTTAAATTTGCATAAAACATTTTGCATACCACATGGTGGTGGCGGACCCGGTATGGGGCCAATTGGCGTGGCAGCACATTTGCAGCCTTACCTGCCTGGGAATCCTTTGGTGCCTACGGGTGGCAAGGATGCGATCACAGCCATATCAGCAGCGCCGTGGGGCAGCGCCAGCATCCTTACGATCTCTTATGCTTACATCGCCATGATGGGCGCTTCAGGATTAAAAAGGGCAACACAAATCGCTATTTTGAACGCCAATTATATTAAAGAACTTCTAAGTGGTCATTATCCCGTGTTATACACAGGGAAAAATGGCCGAAGTGCGCATGAAATGATCATTGACTGCAGGGACTTCAAAAAGGTTGGTGTGGAAGTAGAGGATATTGCCAAAAGGTTGATGGATTATAACTATCATGCCCCTACCGTTTCCTTTCCTGTTGCTGGTACCATGATGATTGAACCAACAGAAAGCGAACCAAAAGAGGAACTGGACAGGTTCTGTGATGCCTTAATTGAAATCCGTAATGAGATCAGGGAGCTAGAGAATGGCCAGGCTGATAAGGAAAATAATGTGCTGAAAAACGCCCCTCATACTGCGGATCTGGTCATCAGCGATGAATGGGATTTACCCTATAGTCGACAAAAAGCGGCCTTCCCACTTCCGTACGTGAAGGCGGATAAGTTTTGGCCAACCGTGCGTAGGATAGATAGCGCCTATGGTGACCGAAACCTCATGTGTAGTTGTATTCCTCTAGATGATTATGCGCAGGAAAAGGAAAAGCTCGATGCTGTTACGGCTTAAAAGGTCAACTGAGAAGTTAATATTACATCCACCAATCTGGGCGAAAAAGATCGGTTTATGAATTAATCAAAAAGAGGCTGCTTGAAGAAAGCGGCCTCTTTTTGATTTTAGCACTCGCTCCTATTGTCCCGGCTCTATGAAGGTAATGGCATGCAGGTTCTATTATTACACTAATGTTAACCTGTGGGGGATATGACAAATCCGTGAAAATCCTTGTGAATACTAATTTTCTTAGAGGTAAGGTTTGATAATTGACAATAGCGCTACTTTGCCTTTACTGACTGATTTTCTTCGCTTTCATAGCTAACTTGATAAAACATAGGAACTTATCCACAAATAAATTAATGAGGTGAAAGCATTTAACTTGTTGATTAATAAGTAGTTAAAGCCGCAACAATAAATTATGTGGATAACTTTATGAAAATGTGGAAAAGTATTTATTGATTTTCCCGATTCTTTATTTTGTATAATTTAATTAACTTCCATTCCAAATTTATTGAATAGCCGCAAGAATATTACTTAAAACCCTTTACATGTAATAGTATTTTAATCATATGACCTTATCAGACATATTAACACAAAATTACCACTATGTTACCATGAAGTAATAACAAGGGTTTTGAAATGAAGACAAGAATACTGACCGTTCTATAAATTTTGTCCGGTATTTCAATCGGTACCAAAATGGAAAATAAATATTAAGATGGTACCTGATATAAAAAGAATTATATTTTTGTTAACTTACATGAGGCCACAAAGAATAAATAAATTGCTAATTTTACATTAGTAATCAAGAAGAAAGATGAAACGCTGTACCCGAATGAGCATGATTTTTATTATGACAGGATGGTTCTTAATTAATCCACATATTTCGGCAGCCCAAAAAGCAGAAGTCATTGATTTTGCTACCCTTGAGCAACTTATCGGCAACCAGCAGAAAGGGATTTCTGTGATCAACTTTTGGGCAACCTGGTGTAAACCTTGTATAAAGGAGCTTCCTTATATTGATCAGCTGGCAGCGAATGTTGATTTCGATGTTCGTGTGATTCTGGTAAGCCTCGATGATGTCGAATCCACTGAATCTAAAGTGAATAAATTTATTCAGGCAAAAGACGTAGTCTCTAAAGTTGTTGTTTTAAATGATATAGATTACAATTCGTGGATTGATAAGGTCTCTCCTGCATGGACCGGCGCAATACCTGCTACCCTGCTCATCAACCATGAAACAGGAGAGCGATTATTTTTCGAGAGAGAATTGCAGCAGGGAGAGATAGAATTACTTGTTCAACAATTATACATTAAAAAATAACACCATGTTAGTTAAATCTATATTGCTATGGATAGGACTTTTGCCAGCACTTATCAACGATGGGGGATACCAGATCGGCGAAGAAGTGGCCGATTTCAAACTTAAAAATCTGGATGGAAAGTGGGTCTCCATGAGTGATTATACTGATGCAAAAGGGTATATCATCATCTTTACGTGCAATCATTGCCCCTATGCCAAATTATACGAGGAGCGAATTATAGCTTTAAACAACATTTACAAGCCAAAAGGCTATCCTGTTATTGCCATTAATCCCAACGATACAGAAGTACAGCCTGAAGATTCTTTTGAGAATATGAAAGTAAGGGCGAAAGAAAAGGGTTTCACCTTCCCCTATTTGATTGATGAAAGTCAGCAAGTGGCGAAGGCATTTGGTGCTACCAGAACCCCCGATGTATTTATTGTCAACAAGGAAAACAAGAAAATGAAACTTGCCTATAAAGGTGCTATTGATGACAACCATAAAAATGCTGCGGAGGCACAAAAGAAATATGTAGAAATGGCTGTTAATGACCTTTTGCAAGGTAAAAAAGCAGGAACAAATAATACCAAAGCGATTGGATGCTCCATCAAATGGAAGAAATCCTAGGCTATAACTTTATCTATATGACCTTTTCACTCATTTATCAGCCATAACATGAGGAGACATCCAGCTCTAATACCTATTTCAAAAGAACATCATCATATTTTAATGCTTGCACAGGTACTTCAGATTGACACACCCGACTACGTGGGTATGCCCACAGACGTACCAGGTAAAGCGGCCTATGCTTTGGAGATTTACCATTCCTTGTTGAAGTGTCATTTTGAACTGGAAGATAATGCGCTATTTCCAGCTATTAAAGGACTCGATGCCAAGACAGACATTATCTTAAAACGACTTCTCTTCCGCCAACAGTGGTGGTATAGGATTATGGTAAAGGAGGCGTTACTACTTACTGACGATAAAGAAGGCCACCTTTCTTCTTTGAATGCCGCGCTTTTCCCCGTGGGTTTTGTCGAGCCCGGTATCTGGTGTGATGATCATGCGTGCTTGTGGAATGCCCTGCTTCTCTAAATATTGGAGCACCGTTTTAGCCCTCAAATCACCTAATTTTTTTTCTTTATCTTCCGATTCTAAGTCCTCGTATCCCATGATGGCAATGGATACAGTAGGATTCTCCGCTAACAACTTCAATAAATCTTTGATCTTATTTTTCGAATATTCGGTAATAAACTTGCCGTCGTTATATAAAAAATGAACGCTTATCGGTAATTGCTGCCATACCTCTAGCGGCAGCGACTGTTTGCTTTTGATAGCCGCCGTATTGGCTGCCAGCAAAGCCGACTCGCCCCCACCTGCACGGATAATTTCCAGTTCAGTACGTCGGTTCATTTTTCTACCCTCTGCTGTAAGATTACTCATGATGGGTTTGGCCTCACCATAGCCTACCTTTTGCATTCTTTTCTTGTCGATTCCTTTCTCTACCAAATACGTGTATACAGCAGCAGCACGTTTTTCCGAAAGCTTTTTATTATAATTACTCCTGCCGACGTCATCGGTATGACCAGAAATTTCTACCTCCAAATCTTTATACTTTTCCAGAAGGTCATAAAGCGTTTCCAGTTCCGTCTTAGATTCGTATTTTAAAATAGACTTGTTGAAGTCGAAAAATAAATTCTGCAACACAATCTTCCCGCCCATTTCAATTATCTTCAACTCCCGTACTTGCTTTTGAACTAGGGCTGTATCTTGCCTTTGCTGAAGATCTATGACAATGGGGCTTTCATCTTTTACTATAAAATCCATTACATATTCAAAAACACTGGCCTGCTTGCCGATGTTCACTTTTTCATTGTGGAAGAAAAATCCATCCGCTTCAATTGTAATCGTATAGTCTTTATCAAACTCCATCTCGAAGCTATAATTCCCCGTCTTCAAATCTGTACTTGTAACTTTCGTTACCTCCTGCAGTTTAAAATCAGATAAGGTAAGTACTGCTGGAATTGGTTGGTTCCTACGTTCATCAAAAACTTTCCCCCTAAAAAGAAACATTTTTGATGAGGCCTGTGGCCTGTACATGATATAGATATCCTGATGCCCTAATCCTTCTGGTCGAATAGAGGAAAAATAAGCCTTCGAACCGTTGGCGGCCAGGGTAAAATAGATATCGTCATCAGCCGTGTTAATCGGGTATCCGATATTCCTGGGCGTAGACCAGCTGCTATCCGCATCATCAAAGATTGATGAAAATATATCGTAACCACCCATTCCGCGATGGCCTTTTGAACTAAAAAACATGGTTTTTCCATCGGTATGAATTTGCGGTGCATCTTCATCGTATGGTGTATTGATTACCGGCCCCATATTGATCGCTTTACTCCAGATTCCAATGTTGTTTTTCTTGCTTACATACAAGTCGCTCCCACCCAGTCCTCCCGCACGGTCTGACGAGAAGTATAAATACTGCTCATCACTCGAAAAACTCGCACTTCCTTCCCAACCAGAAGAGTTTACATCGCCTTCGACTTTATATGGCTTCGACCATAAGCCATTTTTTAAATCACTCATATAAATATCCCCCCCATCAGCCGTGTGGTACAAAAGCATTTTTTGGCCATCGGGAGAAAGCCCTATACAGGCATTATGAAACTTGGAGTTGAGTGGCGAGCCTAAACGTACGGGCACGAGCCAGTTACCGGAAGAATCCTTTTCAGATTTATAGATGTCCTCATAGGGCATACCCATGTCATCTACAACCTTTACTTTACCGACAACTCGCTGTGAAGTAAAATACATAATTGACTCATCAGCTGATAGTACAGGAACAAATTCAGGGAAAGGACTATTGATGGTTGAACCGGCAGAGACAATCTCTAGCGAGATTTCGTTATCAATGAGTTGGCGACCAATGCGACAGTTTTCGATCAAACGATCTACTGTACCAAGTTCCTCCTTTTCATCTTCTGTTAGCGCCGTTTTGTATAATGTATAGTATGTGACAGCTTCTTCTAGCCTAAGGCCATAGTGCAATGTTTTACCCAGATATAAATTTAACGCTGTAGCTTCGTAGCCCAGGCTCTTTGACTTTTCAAAATATGGCAAACTCTGTGTTACCTGCCGGGTATGAAATAATGCCTGGCCTGCCTGGAAATAATACCTGGGCTGGCTAGGGTCGATTTCAATCAACTCTAAAAAAACGCTGGTTGCAGTTACCCACTCGTTAGCCATCACCAGTTTTTCAGCGGTTGCTTCTAATCCTTTTATCTTACCAGCATTTTGTGAAAAGATAGGGGCAATAGGAAGTAAAAGTAGAAGTAGAAAAAAGGTATTTCTATTCATCCTATGGGGTCAGATTGTAAAGGTGTGGGCTCAAGTGCTGTATTTTACTTAATAATTCTATAATTTTACTACTTTTATTTAGCATAATCAAAAACGAATTTCAATAAAAGAACAACTGCCTGATTATCCACATAAAATTAATTCGATCAGCGTGAAATTATGCCTAATCTTCTTTGGAACCTACATCATTTAAGGCCCAGATATAATCCATATAAGATACCGAGGCGTTTTTATCTATCTGTATATCTGAGTATTGATTTAAGTAATCGATGATGGCACCCTTTGTAAAGTCGCCTTTGTACCAATTGAAAAGTTTCGAAACCTTGATCTGGTCCTTCTCAATAAAATTATAAGTACTATTGTTGATGAATTGCCGCGCTTGTTCTTCAAGTTGGCTGTCAAGTTGATCCGCTGTATAGGCTTCGTTCTTTAGTTTCGGACAAGAAACCGCCGCACAAACTAGCGCAAAATGAATGCGTGGCTCATCAAATTTCTTCCTGATTAATCCATGCTCAATATTGTTTAAATCATACGATTTGCCGTCAATTTCAATCATTTTTATATCCCAAGGCGTATTCACAAAGGGTATTTTTATACTAGCGCCTATGTCTTTAATGCTCTCCACAGGATAGTGCTCAAGGATAAGGTCTACAGTAAATGCATTGTAGAGGTTGATCCAATAAGCAAGTTGCTCATCCTTTGACCAGGTCTTTTCATTGGGCGCATTACTGGTTAAGTGATCCAGATATTCCGTGACTTTGGCGCGCTCCGGATGTAGCGCTTTGTAATCTACTTCTCCATTTTCCGAAACGTATGTCTGCAACAACTGCGTCCATTGCTCATGGCTAATGGGCTCTGTTCCCTTCATGCTCGGATTGACACTGCAAGACAATAGGCAAAAGGTAAGTGAGACTAAAAGAATTTGATACATAAGTAATATTTTAAGAAGGTTAGCTGCTAAAATTATACGTTACTCATCTCTCCATTGTTGGTTTTCCGGGTGTACATTTACAAGGATGTTATAAGCTGCTGAGAATTAACTATTTAATTATGCCAATATTTTTTTTTACTTTTTTAACATTTATATCAAAATCATTCCCTATCTTAGGTAAGAAATTTAACAAAAAGGAAGAATTTTATCCTCTCCAACTTTCGAAGATTTGGCAGAGTTTGATCTAAATATTCTTCAGCGTGATACTTTAGGATTATA
>LXQK01000110.1 GCA_001683905.1 Marivirga sp. ANT-B6 | reverse complement strand
AATGAGCAGATCAGCAAAGTTTTGAAAATAGGGATGAGAACGATAGATAGGATAAAAAAGCGGTTTATGGAAGAAGGCTTGGACGGTGCGCTGGAACGTAAACCGGCTTCCAGGATATACGAAAAGAAAATAGATGGGGAAGTGGAGGCCAAATTAGTTAAGCTCTGCTGTAGCGAACCACCTGAAGGGTTTGCTAAATGGTCTTTACGGTTGTTGGCCGACAAGATGGTAGAACTCAATTATGTGGACAGTATTTCCTATGTGTCGGTGGGAACCACATTAAAAAAAATGAACTTAAGCCTTGGAAAGTGAGGGGCTGGATCATCCCCCCTGAACAAAACAGTGCGTTCGTCGCCAGTATGGAAGAAGTCCTTGACGTGTATAAGAGACCATATGATGAGACCAGGCCTGTTGTTTGCATGGACGAATCTCCCAAGCAACTCATCTCATCGACAAGGAAGTCTATCGAAATGGGCAAAGGAAGGGAGTCCAGGGTGGACTATGAATATGTAAGGCATGGCATGGTGAATATATTCATGGCCAATGAGCCGTTGAAAGGGAAGAGAATGGTGGAGATAACTCGATTTAAGAAGAAGCAAGACTGGGCCAAATTTATCAAAAGAATAGCAGATGAGTTATATCCAGACGTTGAAAAGATCACACTGGTCATGGACAATTTTAAAACACATGACCCATCTGCCCTCTACGAAACTTTTCAACCTGAGGAAGCAAAGCGGATTTGGGACAGGTTTGAGTTTGTCTACACACCAAAGCATGGAAGCTGGCTCAATATGGCAGAAATAGAACCCTCCTAAGGTCTGGCAACTTCATGTGAGCGAAGTGGCCTACCAGGTGGGATTTAATTCACCGTCCTATTTTGCTACCTGCTTTGCCGAAAGCTATGGCGTCCCTCCAAGTGAAGTCAAAAATATGATACGGGAAGGGTAGATTACTATTGCAGATCAAAAGAATCTTTGGTAAGATTATAGGAAGTAGGCATAGGTTTTTACCCTCAGATGCTCCTCCTTCAATTCTTTCTAAGTTAAATCGATTCGGGAAAGAAAAGGTATTATCTCTTTGATGAAAGATTATAAAGGGGCAGCAATTACTATTGCTCAAACATTTAGTGGCCCTCGTGTTTATTAAATTGATCATTTTTTATAGATTTAACTTCAGTCTGCCTTTTCAATCAGGCTAATGGGTAATAAACAGTGGCAAAGACATCGATGGATAAAGCACAGAAAAAATACCTTAAGCTTCTTGCAGGAAGCTACCCTAATACAAAAGAAGTTTCAAAGGAAATTGTAAGGCTAAGTTCTATCCTTAGCCTTACGAAAGGGCCAGAAGTATTTCTTAGCGATATTCATGGCGAGCACGAAGCCTTTCATCACCTGATGCGGAATGGATCTGGCATTATCAAACAAAAGATCAAGGAAATGTATGGTGATACGCTTTCACCTGACGAGATCAACTTTGTAGCTTCCATCATCTATTATCCCGAGGAGAAACTTGCTTACATTAAAAAACAAGCAAAAGACACGGAGTTATTTTATAAAAATACGCTACAGCGCCTGATCAATATTACCCGCGATTTTGCCTCGATATATTCCAATCGAAAACTGATGAAGCTGTTGCCTCCAGGCTATAGAGACATCATTCTTGAAATGGTGGCAGAAAGAGAAGTAGGTGAAAAAAACAATTATTACGATAACATCCTATCCAGTATCATCGAGATAAATCAGGCTGACCAGCTGATTCTGGAGTTTTCAAAATTCATCAGGCTGCTAGCCGTCCATAAAATCCATATCATTGGCGATGTCTATGACCGTGGCTTAGGTGCTGAACATATTATGGACGAGCTAATGGCCCATCATTCTGTAGACTTTCAGTGGGGAAACCACGATATCGTCTGGATGGGTGCTGGCCGCGGTTCGGAGGCGTGCATGGCCAATGTGCTTCGCCTATCCCTACGCTATGGCAATACCGATACGCTTGAGAAGGGCTATGGCATTCATATGATGCCACTGGCTTCCTTTGCCTTGGCCCAATACAAATCGGATGAGAGCCTTGTATTTGACCCCAAAGTGTCATCAGATAATATTGTCAATACCTCGGAAATGTGGTTGAACAGGCTAATGCATAAAGCCATATCCATTATCCAGTTTAAACTTGAGGGCCAGCTGATCAAGCAACGGCCAGAGTTTCTGATGCAAGACCGGTTGATCATGGACCGAATAGATTTTAAGCAAGGCAAACTAGTTCTGGACCAAAAAAGCTATGCGCTTAAAGATACCTATCTGCCGACCATTAACGCGGCAGATCCCTATGCTTTGACGGATGAAGAATATGAGTTGGTCGTACGGCTAAAAACATCCTTTTTAAATAGCACCCGGTTGCAGCATCATATCGCACTGCTTTTCGACAAAGGGAGCATGTATAAAAAAACAAATGGAAATCTTTTATTTCATGGATGTATCCCGCTTAACAGCGACGGAACATTTAGGGAAGTAGACCTGGGTAAGGGCGTTAAAAAGGGCAAGGGTTTAATGGATTTTTTTGATCAGGAAATGCGTATAGCACATTCGGGCAACATGAATTCACCGGATAAACAGTATGCGCTGGATCTGATGTGGTATCTGTGGACCGGGCCACTTTCCCCGCTTTTCGGAAAAGATAAAATGGCCACTTTCGAACGGTATTTTGTGGAAGAAAAGGAACTGCATAAAGAGACTAAAGACCACTATTATGCCTACCGCGATGATGAAGCCACCTGCACAATGATACTTGATGCATTTGGTTTGAACAGACCGGATGCCGTGATCCTTAATGGCCATGTACCGGTCTCTGTAAAAAAAGGTGAAAATCCGGTTAAGGCAAATGGAAAGCTCATCGTCATCGATGGAGGCTTTTCTAAAGCTTATCAACAACAAACAGGAATTGCCGGATACACCTTGCTGCATAACGCGCATGGGAGACAATTAATAGCTCATCAACCTTTTGACTCCATGAAAAAGGCTATAGAAGAGGAAGTAGATATCGCCTACAGTAAAACAATCCTAAACCAGTCGGAGAAAAAGTTAAAGGTTGGTGACTGTGACGATGCAGTAGAAATTAAAGAAAAAATAAAAGACTTAAAAAATCTTCTTCAAGGCTTCACCTCCGGCATAATCAAGGAAGAGGTGATTTAATTACAGCCCTTTTTTAGGACAACTAACCTATCTACGGCAATTGTCTGTTCATTACGACACCCTTTCGTTCCCCCGCTTTCTCTTTTTGTCCAGCCTACGCCTGAATAACGGCAGACATTTATGTCGGTATCTAATAATAATCATATTTTTAATATTTCATAAAGCCTTTATAATCAATCACTTGAAAAATAAGATGAAGTTTTAGCCAATGGTTTCAAACAAGATCACCTTTGTAATGTTTTATTATAAAGCACTGATTTTTAATGGGGTACGATGCCCTGCACATTAAAGCAAATGAAAATGAAAAACGTATACAAAAAAATTAAGCTATTGCTTCTTGTCCTTATTATATCATTCACAGGCAGTAACCTCTCTGCTCAGGATCAGGTCATTAGTTTTAATCTAGAACAAGCTAATTTCAATAATGGATCGCCCTTGCCTTCGGAGGAAAGTTTTGCTGTCACGGGCCCAATAGGAGAAGGTATTACCTTAGTTTCTTTAGCGATTTATGGAAAAAACGACGATTTGGATAACAAGCCACTTTTTCAGAATTATTGGAAAGAAACATTTGTCAACGAAGGAAAAACAAATTTTTATGTGCCCGTCAGTTATAAACTAAAAGGCGGCACAGAATATAATGTTCTTGTAAACTATTACGGAAGGATCAATCAGCAAGAGTACGACTATATATCGCAGTCTTTAAATACCTATTTGAATAATTACGTGGATCAGCATATTCAATTGAAAGGCGATGAGATAGATCTGGTAAAACGACCTAAAGAAATGGTTTCCGATCTCAATGATGTAGTTCATCAGGCGCTATCGAATTATAGAATAGAAAATGAACAGCAGTTTGCTGGCTTTTCAGACCTGGTACGGGCAAATCTTGAAACCTTACAGAAAAATAAACTCAATACCAATAAAGATGGAAAGGTGGAGGAGGCTTACCTCACAGAAACCATCAACAGCTTTAAGGAGCTGCTAAATTATGAGGTGGCTAACCACCTGAATCTGGGCCTGTATACATTGGCCGAAACAAAACTCGTAAAAGACTATCCAACGGAAAAAACAAGGAATATTCTCACACTACACGTAGGTTACGGTGGGGTGTATTTTGACGGCCAGTTAGATGATTTAAATTATGGTAACGGCGGTTATGCTGGTATTACTTTTCCCCTGGGGAACAAGGCATTTGCTTCCAAGTTCTGGAGCAACTCAGCTATTGTTACAGGCGTATATTTTGAAAACTTTGAGGATGAAAGCGGCGAAAGAATTAGTGGCCCTATATTCAAGCGCCCTATATATGTAGGATTAGGCTATAAAGTTTTTGAATTTATCCGTATCACGGGGGGCGTTACATTATTAGAATCTAATAAAACCGCCGGGAACTTCGATAATCTTGGGAGCAATGTATTTATAAGACCTTTTATCGGGTTGCAGGCTGACTTAAATTTTTGGGCAGATTTTTCCAGATAATTTAACTTCTAAAGATCTTTTATATGCGCATTTTTACGATAACAATAATTATATCATTTTTTATATTCAATTTTGCTTTCTCACAGCAAGAGAGGTACCATCATAGGGTTGGGCTGCACTCCGGCGTAATGACTTATCATGGTGACCTAAATTCCAAACTTTTTTCACCAAACGATGAGCTGAGGAAATTTGACCTTAGCTATCTCACCTATGGTGTTTCTGTGGAAACATTTTTTTCCTCTTCCTGGTCTGCAAAATTTCAATATAATAACGGCCAGTTTATTGCCAATGATAGGGCAATCAATTGGGATGGACGCCGCGATCTGGACAACTCCAATGATGCGCGGTCGCTCAACGCAAAGACAGAACTGCAGGATTTTAGCCTTTTGTTAACTTTCTACAGCGACAATGGTAAAATATTCTCTAAGAATGCATTTCTATCGCCCTTTATTCATTTCGGCATGGGTGTTACTCATTTCAACGTTTATGCAGATCTGTTGAACGAAAATGGAAACCGGTATTACTACTGGTCGGATAACTCTATAAGGAATCAACCCCAAGGTACAGCAAACGCTGCCATAGTAGAACAGGATGGCAATTTTGAAACCAATGTGACCAAACTACAAACCGAAAAAGACTATGATACCAATGTGCTTAGCATTCCTTTTGGGGGTGGGTTAAAGTTTAGGCTAGCTAACAGATTGAACCTAAACCTTGATTATACCTTGCGTTATACGTTTACGGATTACCTGGACGACGTAAGTGGTCGTTATCGGGATGAGTATACTTCTCAAATGCAGGAATATGCCGCCAACCCCACCAATGTTGTTGCTGATAATCGTGGCGAAAATTCCGGAAACGACTGGTATGGACTTGCCTCAATCGCTTTGCAATACAGTTTTGGTAAGAGGGCTGGTTCGTTTGTCTCGCCTGTTATTCAATCCACAAGCAGGTATAATCAGGCTATTTACAGGAAGAAAGCTGAGGATATTGAACTTGTCGATGCCCTTCCTATACGGGATCTCTCTTTTCTAAGGGATTCGCTGGTAACGATGACCGCGCCTGCGAAAGTCAGGGTAATCAGACAACCCATTGTCATTCAAGGGCAGCGAGGAGCTGTAACCGGTGCGACAAAAAGCGAACAACAGGATCAAAATCGCATGGACCAACAACGTACGTTAGATTCATTGAATTATCTTGTAAGAAAGCAAAGCCTGGCAAACCAGCTTCATCAGTTAAGGATGGATTCACCTGATCCTGCAGTAAGCATACCGGCCAGGAAACTTGGTATGCAATATGCAAAAGAGTCTACTTCCGAAGGTTCCACACGACAAGACTCTGTGGCTCAAAATAGAACTGATGGTGCTCAGCTCAATACGAAAACGAAGCAAGTCGAAAAAAGCAATCCGAAACTTCAACCGCTCGTTCAAGATACTACCCGTGTAGCGCCAGCAATTGAAGAACAACCTATTCCTGAGGATTCGGTAGTAGTCAACACAGCCGATAGCGTCAATATAAGACAGGGAAAACCAGAACTTGATTCGGCCGCGATAAGACGGATAAGGGAGCAGCAAATAATGGATGGCTCAGAAGGGAAGCGTGAGGATATGCAGCGAATGAAGCGAAATGATGGAAGTGTAGGAGGCAATGAAAAGGCTCAGAATCAGACCACCGACAGTCGACAGGAAAATAACACCGCTATTGATCAGGAGAGGCAAGCAGCAGCCGCCGGAAATCGGCAGCCTTTAGCTAAGGAAAATGAGGTAGATATCGCTAAAGATGACCCTGCGGTTCGGTTACAGGCGAGGGAAGATAGCACTCAAGTCGCAAAAAATTACGGTGCAGATATTACTATCAAGCAAGATTCATTAGACAAAAAAGGGAAAAATAATGTTAAAACAGATGTGAGTAATCGACAGGTTGAAAATAGCAATCCCAACATTCGACCTAACGTACAGCATGCGACAAAAATAACGGCATCTAATACAAGACCAAATCGTCCTGGAGATTCTGTTAAAGTCAATTCTGCCGATAGCATTAATATAAAAAAAGAAAATTCGCAACTCGACTCGGCCGCACAAAAAAGAATCGAAGATGAGGAAATAATGACTGGCGCCGAAAAAAAGCGGCAGGATATGCTACAAAAGCAAGAAAATGAAGAAAGGGTAAAAAACACTGAAAAGGCTCAAAATCAAACCTCTGACAGCCGCCAGGGAAGTAATACCCAGACTAATCAGGAGCAGCAAACAACAGCCGCTGCTGACAATCGGCAGCCTTTGGCGCAAGACAATAATCAAGACGTTGCAACAAAAAAAAGAATCCTGGCTCTGGAGCGAGAAATAAGATCGCTAAAAAATAATCCCCAAGATAGACCTGCCGCAAACAACCAACCAATCATAATAAAAGAAGGTAATGATGCACGGGTAGAGGCTCTCGAAAGAGAACTGAATCTATTGAGAAGAAGAAATCGAAGAAACGATCAACCGACGGTTGTACAGGTAACACCAACTATTCAGGAAGACACCCAAGCGGAAGAAGCCAATGAATTTGAAATATCCAAAAATCAACGGCAAATTGATTCGTTACAGCAGCAGTTGATTGTGATGCAACATGCTATGAAGCACGCCGATAGTTTATCGCGAAATAACGCCAAAGATACCGTCGCCGGTAGTCCGGAAGTAGAAAACCTCAAACTCGAAATAGAAAGTTTACGTGCTAACGTAATTGCTATGAGCGAGGATCTGGCATTGAGGCAAAAAGATGAAAAGCCTGCACCACCGGTGATGCCGGAAATGCCCAAGGTTGAAGTATTCTTTGGCGTAGGCTCTTCAGATCTAAGTGACTCTGAAAAA
>LXQK01000011.1 GCA_001683905.1 Marivirga sp. ANT-B6 | reverse complement strand
ATAGATTGGAAAATTAAACGTAAAACTTACCTATTAAAAAATAAGTGTAAATTGTACTATTATAATCACCTAAGGGCTTTGGCTCTAAAAAATTAACCTGTATGAAAAAGATAAATTTACTTCTGACACTTTTAATTTTCTTTGCATTTTGCAAAGAAGGAATTTATGCCCAGAATAACGTTTCAGTAAATCCTGCGAATGTTTTAAATGATGTTTCTTCCAAACCATTTGGAATAAATATGAACACATTTACGGATGATGACGCCAACCGTCCAGCCGGAGCAAGGCCATTGAGAACAGCGTTGACAGACCTTGGCGCGAAATTTCTTAGGTTCCCGGGTGGAGAAAAGTCGGATTTATATATGTGGTCTAAACCCCCATATAACGATCCTCGTACGGCAAGTTTAGCGCGTGATAATGCAAATCTTGATTGGCCGGCAGCAGATGCCAGAATTTGGAACGCATCTGCCAAAACATGGGCCAACAATAATTATGATTTTGATGAATTTATGGCCGATTGTCGAGCTGTAGGTGGAGAGCCCGTAATTGTGGTGGCAATGGATGGAATTTATAAAGCCCCGTTTTCAGGCAGCAACTCTCTTACTTATGACCAAGCGCTGGAGATGGCCTGGAAATGGGTATATTATGCAAATGTTGTAAAAGGATATAATGTAAAATATTGGTCAATTGGAAATGAAACATATCTTGACAGCTATGCCGGAAGCAAGCCCAGTTATACTCAATATGGAATTGATGTAAAAGCGTTTGCTCAAGCCATGAAAAATGTAGATCCAACAATTAAGATTGGCATTAATGGGGGTAGTACTTCCAATTTTAACCTCGCTTTAGCACAATGTGCTTCTTATATTGATTTTTTAGATATACATACTTATCCATGCTATGGATTTACCAATTACAGCAATTATGAAACTAACAATATCCGTCCAACATCAATTGTAAATGCTGCACAAAATGCAATTAACGCGCTTCCAAATGCATCTGACCGAAACCGGATCTTTATTGCCATGACAGAGATTTCCTCTCTTGGATATGCTTCCGGTTCGTGGGACAATGGAAATGCTGTTAACCATGGTCTTGCAAGTTTTGATTTACTTGCGCAATTAGCCAATGATAGCCGGGTAAAATTTACTCAGTATTGGAACACGCGTTGGGTGAACAATAATGATGTGACGCCTAAACCTGAAGATGCATTAAATAAGAACAATGACTTAAATGCTTCGGGAGCGGCCATTTCACTATTATTTAAAAACGTACATGATAAAATGGTCGGTACTACCAGTACTACTAGTGTAAAAACTTTTGCTTCATATAATTCTACGACAAAGGCGTTAACCGTTTTCCTGTTAAATAAATCGCAATCTGCCTCTGCTACCAACTTATCAATCCCTAATTACAATGCAAATTCTTCCGTGGAAAGATGGGTATATAAAGGTACTGGGGTGACGGATATAAATCCAAAGTATACCCAGCAATCAGGCATTTCCACAAATAATAATGCAATTAATCTAACTTTAGATCCTGCATCTATTACTGTTCTAAAACTTACCGCTTCAACAGCTGTCTCATGTTCAGGAACAGGAAGCATCCTTCTTGAAAGATATAATGGTATTTCCGGAACAACAATATCTAAACTTACCAGCGCATCTAAATACCCCAGCAGCCCTGATTTCACCGCTACTCCTACTTTATTTGAAGCACCTTCGAATATTGCTGATAATTACGGTTTGAGAATGAGAGGCTATATATGTCCCCCAACCACCGGGAGCTACACTTTTTGGATTGCTGGTGATGATAATGTGGAGTTATGGCTAAGTACCAATAATAGTGTGAATAATAAAACAAGAATAGCTTTCCATAATTCCTGGACGGCTTCAAGGGATTGGAACAAATTTTCGACCCAAAAATCGGCTGCAATTACTTTACAGGCAGGAACAAATTATTACATAGAAGCCTTGATGAAAGAAGGCGGAGGAGGAGATAATCTTGCTGTAGGTTGGGCAAAACCCGGACAGGCTACTACTTCTCCTTCAGAAGTAATTCCTGGAACTGCACTAATTCCTGCTACAGGTACAACCGTGGTCAACACCTGCGGATCGGTAATAAACAGTAGCTTTGAAAGTGACCTTTCCGGATGGACAGGAGCCACGGCAGCAATTTCTACAAGTGCAAACACTGGAAACAAAGCTGCAGTATTAGGAACAGCGGATGGTGGAATGTCGTACAGTACATATATCACTGCTGCGCCTGGCAGCTCAATCGCTTTTGATGTATATGCAAAAGTAGAAGGAGGTCCGTCCTGGGCTGGAGTGGGTATTGACTACTTGAATGCATCAGACGTAAAAATTTCACAACAAATGTTTCAGATTACAACTACAGGCTATACCAAGTATTCTGTTACGGGAACAGCGCCTGCTAATACTGCCAAGATATTGATATGGGCTTGGAAGAGCGGCACCGTAGGAAAACTGTACATTGATGATGTATGCTTACGAATTAATGAAGCAGCAGGAATGGGAGAAGCTGAAATTACTTCTGAAAATGTAGAGGTGTATCCTAATCCTGCTAAAGAAGATGTAACCATAGTATTTGATTTAACCAATAATGGACCCGCGACGGTTAGTCTTTATGACCAATTTTCAAAAATGCACATAGAGAAGAAATATGAAGCTGAAGCAGGGGTAAATAGAATTAAACTTCCTTTAGAAAATTTAGATGCGGGATTATACTTTATTAAAATTAATAGTAGAAATGGAAGCATTATCAAGAGAATAATGGTGACGAAATAAACCGGAAGCAATTATAATCCCATAATTAGAGATCTAAAAATCCTGCTTGTAAGCCATAAGTTCGCTTTTCAACGCTCGCGTCCTGTGCATTGCTCAGGAATGAAAGTACACACAGTGCCAGGATAAATAATATTTTCTTCATCTCAGTTCTTTGTTTGTTTAATTAAAGCAATCGCTGCCCAAGGAGGGCAGCTAAGATTGAAGCTGCCCACTTCGGCAAAAGCGAAGATATAAAGAAATTCTAAAATAGACATTATCGAATGGGGATACTGGAAATTTATGAAGCTTGTGTTCTCTAACGAATTATAGCGACCCGTTTTCTTAGCAATTGATGTTCACGGGTAATAAAAACGAGTGGCACACAAAAACGACTGACTTTTGATGAATCAGCCGTAATACAACTTAAGATAAGAATAGGTTGTGACTTACAGTAAGTTTAAAGTTTTTATCAGAGTTTACGTGAACGAAGTACATACCTAACTTCAAATGGCTAATCAAATCTTAAAACACCCGCTAGGCAACTACTTCATATTTTAGTACATATGCTAATGCATCATCCAAGATTAATACCTTGAGCAAAATGAAGAAAGAGTCGTCCCCATCTCTGAGACGACTCTTCATTCTACCTTAGTCCGAACATTACAGTTCTAAATCACCTGTACAAAAACATTCTGATCTCATTCAAAGATAAGTTTCGATGTGAATGATTCGGAGCCATTATTCAACCTGATAATGTATATTCCTTTCGGAAGCTCGAGTTCGATTGAACCTTGTACATGATGCTTTTCTGCAACTTTTTTTCCTATAATATCCACGATCTCCATAGTGGCATTTTCCATAGTGCCAAACTCGATCGTCATTCTATCTCGCGCTGGATTCGGATAGATCTTTACCTCCTGTAGCCTGCTTACATGATCAAAAGGCATACCGCTTTTAAAGGACTGATCATTGGATAGTGCTGATGAGGAAGTGGTTGTTGACTGATTAGACATTCCACCAGTCCAACTAACATTGTCCAAATGTACAGTAAAATCAACGGAGGTAAACTTTAAAGGAACCTGGCCCTGAGCATTGATGTCCCCAATAATGATGGTGGTAGGAATAGTAGCGCTTGTTGCTTCAAATACGCCATAGGATACATTATCAACAAAAACTTCTATTTTACTCCTGTTCACAGGGCTACCCTCTCCCAACAGATCAAATTGCAATGATCCAATACCGTTCGGAATAGTGGTTTCAAGACGACCCCAGCCGCCCGCCTTAATTCTCGCGCTTTTACCAGTCATTAAACCTGTCCGTGTTTGACCCTGGTTGTAACTCCAGGTAAATCCGTTATCCCCCTCAAAAGAACCGTTGCTCCAGCTTTCAGCAGTAGCTGAATGGTTGGTAAACGACTCACCGCCAGAAGCTTCGGCTACTACATTTATATAGTTAAGATTAAATCCTGAAGATTTCATGTCTACTCTCATTACCTGCTGTCCGGCATTCAAACTTACTCCGGTAGTGGTTACAGTGGTCCATGCCTGCCATCCATTGGTACCAGCAAAGGAAACATTTCCAGTCGTACCACCATTGGAGAAGCTTATTTCGTAGGTACCACCTGCTGAATTGGATGCTGCTACACGTGCTTCGATGGTATAGGTACCACTTTGGGCTATATCCACAGTATATTCCAGCCATTCACCATTGGCTATCCAGCCTACATTACAAGTCCCATCATCATTGGAACTTTGCTCAAGGTCTACATTATCTGAACGTCCACCACAATCACGACCACCTGCATCTGTATCGTGAAAAGCCACACCCTCTCCTCCTGCATCATAATCTTCGGCCTGAATGAGGCCTGGTACTGCCCAGGCAGTTCCGCCATATGGAGACTGTGAGCTAGTCGCCTGGGAGAAGCTCGCACTAATGGTACGATTAGCTGTAACATTTGTAAACGTATAGCTACTCACCGCACCAATCGAAGACCCATCTACTGTAACATCGGATATTTCATATCCACTGTTTGGAGAAATGCTGAATGTTTGATCAGACCCTTCTTCCACTACGACACTGCCGCCAGGGCTAATAGAGCCATTGGAACCTGAAGATGCGGTAATGGTGTACGAGTTACTACCAGAATTCCCAGTCCACTCAATATTGTCCATATGAACGCCGAGATCGACTGTGGCTAATTTCAAGAAAACCGAGCCCTGCACATTGATATTCTCAATAATTATGGTATTTGGCACCGTGGAGCTTGATGGGACAAAGACGCCATACGAACTATTATTGATGAAGACTTCCATCTTACTCCTTGCCGGACTGTTACCATCTGCCAAAAGATCAAATTGCAATGATCCGATTCCATCAGGAATGGTAGTTTCCAGACGACCCCAGCCGCCTCCCTTCATCCTTGCACTTTTACCACTTATGAGATTTGTTCGTGTTTGATGCTGATTGTAGTTCCAGGGCAATCCTTCATCCCCAACAAACGAACCGTTGCTCCAACTAGTAGTAGCCGCCGGATGATTGGTAAAAGATTCTTTTTTGGAAAGACTAACTAATTCACCTATTAAAGTAAATAATGATGTGTTGCTTGCATTTCCTTTAGAATCAAAAACCTGAGCGCGGAATTCGTTAGCACCTTCAGCTATCGTGAAGGTATAGGTATAGGGACTTGTCCGATCGGTATGTACCCAGTTCCAGTTTTTATCAAAAAAGACCACACGGTGTATGTCATTCTCGCCTCCGTCATCTATTGCAGTTTCCAGAGTGACTGACGTACCTACAGGAAATGTTGCATTATTAGCAGGACTAACAATTTGTATCGTAGGAATGAAATCAACCAAAATGTTAACGCTGGTTGTGTCTATCTGATTTTTATCATTGGTAACCGTAAGGATGGCTTTGTAGGTACCCAAGGCATTGTAGGTGTGGCTGACCATATTACCAGTACCTGATGTGCCATCTCCAAAGTTCCAGACAAAGGAAGTTATGCTATTGTTGGGATCTTCATCTTTAGAAGCAGTACCATCAAAATTCACGACTAAAGGTGCCCCTCCTTTGGTCCGGTCAGTCTTAATTGAAGCTATAAGTTCCGGGATCTTAAAATTAGCAGTGATATTTTTATTGCCATTCATGGTGATGGTAACTGGATTTTTATCTCCCGACAAATCACCGCTCCATCCTGTAAAAATGTAACCGCTATTAGGCGTAGCAGTTAAAGTAACTGTTGAAGAACTGCTGTAAACTCCATTTGCTGGAGATACGGAGCCGTTTTGAGCGGTTGTAGTAAGATTATAGTTTACTGAACCTAATCCGTCCGGCGAGCCATACCAAAGTCCCCAGCCACCGGTGGACAAAAACACCTTGCCAAATTCCTGTCGGCTAGCTGCAATATCCGTCACATTCAGGCCATCACCGATTTTTTGTTCGCCACGATTTATTATTCTAAAGGTAGCGCCCATATCTTCAGAGAGGAACATACCTTTTTGGCCGTTTATCTGTCCGACTAAATACAATGACGGATTTGACTTTCCCGGAGGATTTGCACCAAATGAAAACGCCTTTACTTCTTCTACATTCGGTATTTTTGTAAATGAATTTCCTCCATTCGATGATTTGTGAAGACCGTTAAAACTGCTGGCCCAAACCGCTTTTTCAATACCCGGGACAGTCCGCACAGTTACCCAGTTGCCCCAAGGCTGAGAAGCTAGTGTATTCACATGATTAAAAGTTGCGCCTCCATTTTCGCTTTTAAAGAACTTGCCGTTTTCCCGATTGTAGATATAAAATATATTACCATTGACCTTATCTGCCTGCAGATTATGATCATGTTGCCATATTTGATATACAATAGTATTTGCATCTATTGTACTTTCCTGCCAACTAGCACCACGATCTGTACTGTAGATCGGCTTACTATTTAGCGGTATGGCCACAATTTTGTCCAGGTTATTTGCGGAAACCGCTACTTTTCCACTGGGTTTACCACCAGGCCATCCGGGAAAGTCGGTCCAGGTTATGCCGTTATCTGTTGAATAAGATCCTTTACCATATTTCCCCCAGTTATGACCACCTACTCGAACCATGTGATTAGGGTTATTTTCCACAATGGCAATATCAGTAGTCTCACTTAAATTACTCAATCTTTGCTGAGGTGCCGTATTTACGTCAGTTATTCTAAACCCGTCGGTATCCGCACTTCCCATCAAAACCTGTGCTCCCGACAAGGGAGCTACCACTACGAAACCAACAAGCTCTTCGATTTTATCTACCTCCGCCTTCCAGAGCGGTGCGGACGTCCAAGCTGCATCAGTTTTCCAAACTCCTTCGCCAGAGGCAAACCAAACCTCCCCTTCCTGAAATGGATTAAAAGCTATGGAAGATGGGCCTGTGGCAAATAACCACCTCTGCCACCAGCCTTGCCCTTGGTGATTCCTATTATTCTTATGATAGCTTATTTCGTACCAGATAGCGCCTCCATCTTCAGTTCGATAGATTTTCTGCTCCGCACCATTTTTTCCAGCGGTGAGATAAACTTTATTAGGATCTGTCGGGTGAACATCTAAAGCACCCATAGGGTC
This sequence comes from Marivirga sp. ANT-B6, assembly GCA_001683905.1. Lineage (GTDB taxonomy): Bacteria > Bacteroidota > Bacteroidia > Cytophagales > Cyclobacteriaceae > ANT-B6. The sequence goes on along the minus strand of LXQK01000011.1, from coordinate 3,119 downwards.
ATTCGGAGCATTCGGGGTAAGATTCTGGTCAATCCAGATTCCGTTTGCAAACTTATACACCTTTCCCCCGTCGCCCCAGGAACCACCTATAGAATATCCTGTAGTTGCCCAGAGCGTGCTTCCATCAGGTGAAAGATCCATTCGTCTTATCGTTTCCGGACTTCCGGAAATTTTACTAAAAGTGTTCCCTGCGTCTGTACTCTTGTAAAGCCCATCCTCATAGTTGCCTACATAGATCACGTTGGTCTTTCCTCCGGAAATGGTATTTGGATCAAAAAGTATATTTCTTACACCGACATACCCTATATCTGTAGCGTCGGGATGGTGGTTGATCACCGTAAAAACGGTACTGTTCGGAATACTATTTACTTTGCTCCAAGATGCGCCTCCATTCAGGCTTTTCCAAAGGCCGTTTTCTTTAGTACCGACGAACACGATGTTTGCGTTGGCCGGATCCACGGCAATACGCTCGCCTATGTATCTTACATCACGTTGGTTTCCCTCAAAAGCTCTTTCTATTCCTGCTATATTATTAAAGCCTAGCTTTGTCCAGGATTCCCCTCTATCGGTAGACTTCAAAACCTCAAAGTCTTTGGGATTCTTAATTACTGAGTTACCACATGCCATGTAAATTATATTTGGATTTGACGCTGTAAGCGCAAACCCATCAACACTTCCGTATTCTGGCACAGACAGCATAAGCTGCTTCCATTGATTCAAGTCTGCATTCCACCGGTAAGCTCCACCTACATCTGTTCTTGCATATAATAGATTCTGTTCCGATGGATGGAAAACAAGACCTGTAACGTAACCTCCGCCGCCAATGGTTGCGTTCTCGAAATTGTAATATTGGGCATCTAGCCGAAGACTAGATAGCATTAAAAAAGCCCACAAATAGGTCGATAGTAAAATTTTTAATTTCATAGTGTCATATTTAAATTATCACATCAATATAGATCATTACTAAATTGACCTATTGCATTAAAAATCCAATTTCATTAACAAAAAACACATAGTTTTATTTTCATTTCAATTATTGGTCTAATAAAACTGCTTATATTAACATATTCACAATAGAAAGACTACTTTATTGAACGGTCGAATGATCTCATTAAAAAATTAAGAAAATTTTTTTACGCTTAAACGGTAAAATTAATATGCTTAAGAGATGATGTTCAATCACTTCACTGACTTTTAGAAGAAAAATGCGGAGCGTGCTGTGCGCATCAATCATCATGTGGACTTTCAAAACTCGGTTCTTTTTTTTTCTCATTTTTAGGGCTGCTTCACTTCGTTACTTCGGAAAACAGCCTGATGGTTCTGGAGTCGGAAATTAGCAACCTGGAAAAAGATACGTTATCAATTCGGTTGGCCGACGAGAGCGGCTTAAAGTGCTTGAGCAGCATGAAGTAATCCTGCAAGTAGTACAGCCGAATATGGCTTAGACGGCGTAATACCAAATTCTTCAAAGAAATTTACTTCCCCTTAAAATGAGGACTATGCCAATAAAAATGAGCAAAGAAAACCTAGAGGTGATCTTAAAAATGTTCATTCATACTAATATTTGGTAACGATAATGTATGAAACGTAGCTTTGGCTTGTGCGTTTGCCCTGTGGCTTTGATTTCAATAATAAAGCTGTTTTGCGTTTATTTCAAACTATTTATTTAAAATCACTGGAGATAAATGATAGCGTTTCGCCTTTTGTGGTTTCTTGTGAAATTAAATTTCCTTTGTACCTCAAATTTAACTTGTTTCCTTCAAGAGATTTAACCTCAACAGAAGCCAATACTCCATTTTGCCATTCAATGGTTATCTCAAAAGCGCCTCTACCCTTTATTCCAGAGATCTTTCCCGATGGAAGTGCTGCCGGAAGTGCAGGAAGGATATCCTGAAAGTAATCGCCGTTTTCATCCCGCAAATGCGACTGTAACAACATTTCTGTAACCCCGGAAGTGGCACCAAAATTCCCATCTATTTGGAAAGGAGGATGCGCATCAAACAAGTTCAGATACAAACCACCCTCATCTTTCATTTCCACTCCTTGCGTGATGGATGGCACCATTAGATTCCGGAGCAACAAAAATGCATGATCACCATCTAAAAGCCGTGCCCAGAAATTGATCTTCCATGCCCTGGACCAGCCAGTTCCGCCATCTCCCCGATGCGCAAGGGTCACTTTAGATGCTTCGGCTAAATCGGGAGTTGTTAAAGGATGAATTTCATTGCCTGGATGTAGCCCCCACAGATGGGACACATGACGGTGTTCGTTTGTAGGATCGTCCTTATCAATAAGCCACTCTTGTAATTGCCCGTGTTTACCAATTAGATTGGGTGCTATCTTAGCGCGTTTCTCTTTCACTATTTTAATGAAATCAGCATCTACGCCAAGTATTTCGGCAGCTTCAATGGTGTTGGCAAAAAGATTTCTTATAATCTGATGATCCATTGTTGGCGCCATCACCAATCCACCAATCTCAGGGCTATTACTTGGTCCGCTTACCAACCATTCCGGATTATTGGGATCGGGGACGAGATATTCAACAAAAAACCTTGATGCATCTTTTAGAATAGGATAAGCTTTGCTTTTTAGATATTCTTTGTCATTGGTATATTCATAGTGCCACCACAAATGCTGACTTAACCACGCTCCGCCAGTGGGCCAAATTCCATGATCCACACCATTAATTGGAGCAGCACCTCGCCAAATATCGGTATTATGATGGGTGACCCAGCCATTCATTTTATAATGTTTTTTTGCTACGTTTTGCCCGGTGGCTGCCAGGTCTTGCACCAAATGTATCAATGGCTCCGTAAGTTCTGAAAGATTAGTCATTTCGGCCAACCAGTAATTCATTTCGGTGTTGATGTTAATGGTGTATTTACTATCCCATGGAGGGGATAGCTTGTCGTTCCATATCCCCTGTAAATTGGCCGGTTGTGTACCTGCCCGCGATGAAGCAATTAACAAATACCTTCCATACTGATAAAGGAGTGAAACCATATTCGGATCTTCATCTTCTTTAAAAGTAATCAATCGTTCATTGGTTGGTCGGTTTGAAATTTCTGATTTTCCCAAATCAATTGTTACACGACTGAATAAATTACGATAATCTTTTG
>LXQK01000109.1 GCA_001683905.1 Marivirga sp. ANT-B6 | reverse complement strand
TGCTTAACAGGGACGTTTCATTTAAGCTTTACTAACGTTGCGCCATAGCCGAATTTTTCTTTCATCGCATCTTTAAAGAATTGCACCTGGCTATGCTTGCTCAATTTCTTTTGAATAGCATTCTTTAATACGCCATGCCCGCTTCCATGAATAAAGGTTATTTCATCCATCCCTGAAGCAATAGCGCCATCCAGTGCCTGTTCGAAGTGCTGCAACTGCATTTCCAGCATCTGCGCATTGGTCAGGCCTTCATGGGCTGTAGCGATTTTTTCAATGTGTAAATCCACGACGGACGAAGGCTTCGGCACCGTCACCCGCGGCTGCCTGGTATCGTCATTCTGGCCTTTAAATAAATTTTCCTTCAAAAATTCGAGGTCTGGTAGCTGGCTTTCTTCATCTATTTTGAATAGAAAGGCCGGCTTTTCAAGTACAGGAGCAACCCTTTTACTTCTAAAAAACGATGCTGCTTTGAACTTAAACTTTTTAGACAAAGGCATCTTCAAAGTGGATGCGCTATTTTGATGGAATAACAATTGCACAACAACCGTCGGCCATTGGTCAAACTGGCTTACCAGCTTTTCGTTTATTTTTTGTGAAGCGCCAGGCGTAAGCATACCTGCTGCTACGCCATTGAGGGCGTGAGTAGTCTCTTCCGACATAGCAAATGGGATGCTATAGCTGGTATTATTGATTAGATACAGGCTAAGCTGTTGATCATTAATTTCTACGAATGCCAGATACATGCCCTCACTAGCGGTAGAGGTTTTTTTTACCGGCGCACTTTCTTTGGGCTCAATATATCCGCGGTCGAAATATTTGTTTTCATCTGCAGCAATAACTACTACCTCGTTGCGCATGACGGGGATCTTGAAACCGTCTTCAATTTCTATCTCTATGAGATTATTTTTCAGAAAGGCACTGATAAATCCTTCCTCACTACCTCTTAATAATCTTACTTTATCTCCGACCTTCATCTTTGTGTATATTTGCCGCGTGCTGGAGCAGTAGTTCTGAACCAAACTGCAAGTACGTTAAATTTAAAACGGATACCCAATGCCAAAATTAAATACAACAGGTTCTTTTTTGAGTCCATATGGCTTTCGTAAACCAACTTTTCCCAGAACAAACCTATCGTCTTCAGGTCGGGCAGGATCGTACACTTTCATCCCGAGGTCGAACCTGATCAATAGGAAAGAAAAATCGAATCTAAGACCCACGCCTGTACCTACGGCTATTTCTTTATAGAAACTGTTGGCCTTGAACTGGCCACCTTGTAGAGATTCATTCTCGTAGCGCGTCCAAACATTCCCTGCATCTACAAATAAAGCACCTTCTAAGAACCCAACGATCTTTCTTCTCAGCTCTATACTGGTCTCAAGCAAAATTTCACCTGGCTGCTCAAACCGATAATCGAAAGGACCATTGGTTTCCGTGTCAAAATTTTCTCTGGGCTGTGGTGTATACGAGCCTGGGCCCAGCCTTCGCGGCCGCCAGGCACGAATACTATTGGCCCCTCCTGCAAAGAAATATTTTTCATATGGCAGCGCTCTGTTCGATCCGTAGGGTAAGGCATAGCCCATATTGAGTCGATAAGCCAGCACGCCAGAGCCAAGAATAGGAACATAACGCCGGAAGTCAGCGTTTGCTTTAATGTATTTAAAGCTTTGCAGATCAAATCGCTCCAAATATTCGCTTCCTGTGATATTCAATGAGGTACCACCACTTTCCAGATAGGTTTTTAGGTAAGATGCCTTGTTGTTGGTATTCAGGTACGAGCCATACTCGTTGAAGTTGAAGATGGCAAAAAAGATCATGCTGCTGACAAACGACCGGTCAAAAGACAGTGAGAGGTTGCTTCCTGCCGAATCAAGCTCCTGTAGCCTTTGTTCAAATGGTATTGATAGAAATGGGGTATTGATCAAGCTAATGTCCGCCAGGGAAAAGTTATAGGAAACCTTTTGTTTCTGCTGCCAGGTATAGGTGATGGACGATTTTAAGTTTGTTCTACGGTATTCCGGCCGGTCGATATAAGAATAGCCTGCAAGCAACCTGGTTTTGGGGTTCAGTTTTCCTATGCTGGATTTTAGTGATCGTCCCAATGGAAGCACAAACTGCGGAAAGGTGAGGGAGATGTTACCGCCAATTTCCTGACTCTTTTCGATACCCTCCCCAGATGTAACCGCCGATACCCCTTCAATACCAGCTCTTCCAGTTATCTCAAGCACTTCCAGCCCGCCAAAAATATTCCTGTTTTTGAAGGTAACATTATAAAATGGACCTGGAAATCCTTCGTTAATATTGACGCCTATACCGATCTCGTTGGAAGTCTGAAACTTTTTCAAGGGGCTCGTAAAGATATTGGCTACAAAGCGTCCGCCGGTAGTGTCATAGTTTACGTTGATAAATTTGAACATGTCCAGGTTGGCCAGCTGTCGCTGCGTTTCAAATGTGTTGTCGCGGCTATAGAGGCTGTCCGGATAGAGGAAGAGCCTGCGGTCCAGGATTTTCTTCGAATATCTGCTATTGTAATACTTGTAGGTGACACCGTTGTAAATGCTGTGATTTCTCTCTGCCTGCGTAGGTACTTCATTTTGATCGGTGGTGAAAATGACGGAATCCAGTCGAAACAATTGATGGATCTTGCCGTCGGATGGTGGGAGCACCTTTATTTTAACACCAACGCCCTTGCTTGAATAAGCTGTGTCAACATCAAACTCAATATACTGTCGGGAAAAATTAAAGTAGCCGTTATTTTTCAGCATCAAATCAAGGCGCTCTCGCTCAGCTGCAATTTTATCGGCTTCAAAATTAGCGCCTGATTTAAATAATCTGTTTTTTCGATCGTTATAAATCAATTTTAAAAGGGCAGAATCTTCCGAAAATCGATAGAATATGGTGTCAAACTTATAAGGTTCACCTTCATCAATTGTATAGGTAACGGTTATCCGTTTGTCTAACAACCCTGAAGTGTCGGTCTTAAAAAGTACTTTGGACTTGAAATACCCTTTGGAGTCCAGGTATAGCTTGATCTGCTCGGCTGTTGCCTTACTTAACGCAGGTTGATAGACGGCGAGTGGCTCGCCCCATCGCATCCATATATTACCCTCTGCAAGGGCCTTGTCTTTGCGGTCTACCCTTTTTACTTTTTTATTGGTGAGCCTAGCTACCTTGCGAAGATCTTCCTGTTTTGCTGCAATTTTGGCGTCATACTTTTTGATGATGGCGTCTTTTTCCTGCTGAATTTCCGTTTTGTCGTAGCTGCTCAACCCTAGTTGATATAGGTATACATAAGGTGAAAAGGGGATGATAGGAAGCTTTATGTTCGGCTTCTGCCGGTAGAGATTTTCAAGTTCATCTTTCGGAACATTTTTATTACCTTTAATTTTTTGTTTATAAAGTAATTTTTCATCCTTTTCCAAGAAACGCGTACCCAGACAACCAGTAAGGAAGAGCAGAAGAATGAAAAGGCAATAAAGACGAACTTTCAATGTATCAAATATGGCTAAGAAGGACTTTAAATTTATAAAATCCCTGCAATTAAAAAAATACAGGGTTCAGGAGCAATCTTTTTTAGCGGAAGGTGCAAAAAGTGTGCTTGAATTATTACAATCGGATTTTAAAATTAAATTTTTACTAGCCACC
>LXQK01000108.1 GCA_001683905.1 Marivirga sp. ANT-B6 | reverse complement strand
GGCACACGGCAATATCCCTTGCTACTGTTCCCCCATTCATACGACTTTTGCTTACTCGCTTTTAATTTCAACAAATTGGAAGTTCTCGTCCTGCAGCGCTTCCATTCTTTCCATAAGCTCATACGCAATCTTACTCTGACCAAGGAATCGAGGTTTTGCATCGCTGACTTAGCTTTGGCTATCGAAAAATAATTGACCCAACCTTGGATAAGTGGTTGCATTTTCAATATCTTCTGCCTTGTATTACTTCCGTTGTTACGTTTAGTAATTGCTTTGCTTTTCTCCTTGACACGCTCAATTGACCTCTTGGCAATACGTATTGCCCATTTCCCTTTATCGTTATAAAAGGAAAAACCTAATAAGGTACTTTCTGTTGGACGGCTTACTTTGCTCTTTTGTTTGTTTACTTTTAACTTCAAGTCCTTTTCTATGTAGTGGGTGATACTCACCAGCACTCGTTGTGCTGACTTTTCACTCCTTACATAAATACTGCAGTCATCGGCATATCTCACGAAACTCAACCCTCTTTTACTTAATTCCTTGTCGAGTTCATCCAGGATGATGTTCGATAATAGAGGACTTATTGGGCTGCCTTGTGGTGTGCCTTCTAGTCGTTGGCTCACTACTCCGCCTTCCATTATGCCACTGCGCAGGTATTGACGAATAAGTCGTAATGTGGCTTTGTCCGTAATTTTACGCATCAGCAAACTCATCAACTTATCGTGGTTCACCTTGTCGAAAAACTTTTCCAGATCAAGTTCTATTACATACGTCTTCCCTTCGTTTAAAAAGGTTTGCGCCTGCAATACCGCCTGATGTGCATTCCTGTTAGGGCGAAAACCGTAACTGAGGGCTGAAAAATAGGGTTCGTAAAATTGGTTTAACCATCGACTGAGGGCTTGCTGAAGCATGCGGTCTATTACCGTTGGTATTCCCAACATTCTTACCCCTCCCTGTGCTTTGGATATCTCTACCTTTTTCACAGGGCTTGGCTTGTAGATGCCTGTTATCACTTCTTTGCGCAATTGTTGGTAGTTGGTGTTTAGGTAGTCTCGAAGTTCATCGGTCTGCATACCGTCCACACCTCCTACTCCCTTGTTGCGTTCTACCTGCAAAAGGGCTTTTTCAATATTGCGTCTGTCCATAATTGTTGCTAGCATACTACTTACTTGACTATTGGTTCACAGGGTCACTTCCTTACTATTTCACGGGTAAGCTAAGCTCCTTTTGCATTTTACTTTCAGGTACTGCCCTATCCTCTTGCAAAAAGTTCTCTTACGTGGTTCGGCTTTACGCTTTCTCCCTGAAACATTGTAATTTGTTCCCTTAATTTAACATTCAGCCCTTCGGTCCTTTTGTGAGACTTCCTTGTGTGTATTTGTTGACAAGGCTCGTTCCTTTCCTACTATGGCTTCTGCTGACTTCTGGCAGCACCGAATTACATCGCTGTAAACGTTCACCGCTCGGGCATTCGCGCATACCCTCGCCAATGTAATGCCAGATCTCTCAGGGTAAGATCATATGCTTTCTATTCATGTAGCCTCTCCATTTACGTTTATGTGTTCCGTACAGTATAGGGCTTTTGTTTCTTTTGCAACATCACCCACACATACCCGCCTTATATGAAGTTTCTGTTCGTAGGCTCGAATATTTGCCGCCAGCTTCTTTTGGCATAGCCATCCCTTCTATGGGGCAGATTCCACCTCACGGTGGACACCCTTGCTATTGGCTAATGGTCGGTAACTACAAACCCCCATAACGGACTTGCACCGTCATGTTATTTGCCATGCACGGCACACCAAAAAAAGGCTACCCGATTTTTCAGGTAGCCTTTTAACTTTTTGGCTTTTGAGATAGCTAACTTTTCTATCCTGCCCTATGCTTATATTCTTGAAAGATAAGTGAGATAGACTCTCGCAGCTTATTTTCCACTTCTTCCGGATTAGGCTTATCTTTTAAGACTCCGGAAGAATACCCCTGCCAAACCAATTGGTTTTGCTCCTGATCAATTAAATCAATAATCAAAGTGCCTTCTTTGTAGTTGTAACTTCTCACGTCGTCCCTCATCCAATATCTGTAGCCTTGAGATGGCACATTACGAACCTCGGTCTTTTCTTCCACAACTACATGAAAGTTAACTTCCAAATCACCTTTTTCCGGCGTAAAAACATACCCTCTTCCTTCTAGCTCCGATTTTATAGCAGCACGGATGCGCTTCTTCACCAAGCTATTGTTCAACAGTGGATTATTATCTTTATTATTTTCTTCTATCTCCTCCGACCAGGAAAAAGTTCTATATTGGCTAAAATTTGCTTCTTTATCGTAGTCTACATGTACTTTTGCCAAATCCGGCGCACAGTTAAACATCAATGTAAGCAGAAGCATAGAAATTACATGTGTTATCTTCATTTTTTCTCCTTCTTTTTATTTATATTAACATTAAAAAACAAATATCATACCGATTTCTATTTTTTTATGATTTAAATAAAATATCCAAATTTCATCATAAAAAAAGGTCATCTCGTATAGAGACAACCCTTTCCTATACTCAGTCAATTACCTTTAATTATTGGCACTGCCTGTATATTCATCAAATATTTGGGAGACAACTTCTTCTTCTATATTTTCCAGAGTAGAGTCTTCACCTTTAATTATTCCTGTGGCAAAAGCCTGCCATACAACTTCACCTTCTTCTTTATCAACAAAATTTACTACGATTGTGCCATCCTCTAAAATAAGGGCCTGCTCATTCATTGCCCCTCCGGTCGTTCCACCTATTGCACCACTGGTAGTGCCCGAACCGGCATCAACACCAATCGTTGGACCCCAAGCCGAACCATAGTTTGATGACTGGAAATTTTCAATTTCAGCTTCTCCATGCAAGACCTTGGTGTCAATTAATATATCACCGCCATTCTCTACGTACTTGTAGCCACGACTTTCCATCTCGTATTTCACTGCCTTTTTGATAGCCTCTTCATCGGCTATATATGTTTCTGCAATGTTTTCGCCGGCAGTATTGTATTCATCATCTACATCACCAGCCATGTCTGCACTTGCGTCATCCCCTATATTAATATCTGTCCGATCCGCCTGTGCATCTTTATCCCTTTTCGCACGGTCCTTATCGCCCATCTTGGCGTGATCTTTATGGCCCATATTCGCATGATCCTTGTCCCCCATTTTAGCGTGGTCTTTTTTTCCCATGTTAGCATGGTCTTTCTGGGTCATTTCTGATTTTCTATCCATCTGACCTTGCTGCCGTTGCATGTCAGCCTGGCCCATGTTCTCGTTACCTACCCACGAAAAAGTTTTATATTCACTTAGCCTCGCTTCATTTGCCAACTGGGTATTCACAGTAACTTCTTGTGCATTTGCATTACATAAAAACGAAATAAATAAAATAAAAATACTACCAAATGTTTTCATATCAATGTGATTTAGTTTAAAAAAATCGTAAAAATCAACCTGAGTTGCTCTGATATCAAACGAATTAAAAAAAAATAAGTTGTAAATGCTTTAATTTTATAACTTGTCTTTGAGGTATATAGCGGTAAAATTGTTATCGAGTTTCACCATCTCTTCGGGTGTTCCTTCAAAGGTAATCTGGCCTCCCTTATCGCCACCTTCCGGACCAAGATCAATAATCCAATCGGCCGATTTAACCACCTCCATATTATGCTCTATAATAATGGCCGTATTCCCCTGGTCTACGAGTGCATTGATGGCTGCAAGCAGCTTCTTGATGTCATGAAAATGGAGGCCAGTAGTTGGTTCGTCAAAAATAAACAATATGCACCCGGCGTTGCCATTGCTTTTGGTGGAACTATTCCCTCTACCTAAGAACGAGGCAAGTTTTACCCTTTGCGCTTCACCACCACTCAAGGAACTGGAAGGCTGTCCCAGCCGGATATAGCCCAGTCCAACTTTCTGTAAGGGCGCAAGCTTACTGTAGATGATACTTTTTGCTCCGAAAAATTGAATACTATCATCTATGGTCATATCCAGTACATCAGCGATATTCTTGTCGCTATATAGCACTTCAAGGATTTCTTGCTTAAACCTAAACCCGTGGCAGCTTTCACAGGTTAGGTTGATGTCAGCCATGAACTGCATCTCGATTTTTACCGTCCCCTCGCCCTGGCACAACTCGCAGCGCCCACCTTCCACATTAAAAGAAAAATGCGAAGGCGTATATCCTCTTTGCTTTGCGAGTGGTTGCTCAGCATAAAGCTGCCTGATGGCATCATAAGCTTTGACGTAAGTAACGGGATTGGATCTTGAGGATTTACCGATCGGATTTTGATCTACAAATTCAATCTGCGATATTTGGCTATAGTTACCTTCCAACCGATCAAATTTTCCTGTAGACTCAGTCACTGCTCCGAACATTTTTCCTATGGCAGGATAAAGAATCTTTTTTATTAGGGTAGACTTTCCTGAGCCACTTACGCCTGTCACCACGGTCAGCACATTTAGCGGGAATTTTACATGCAGGTTCTTGAGGTTATTTTCACGTGCTCCGTGAATTTCTATAAATTCATTGCAGCTCCTTCTGATACCAGGCACCTCAATTACGTCAATTCCATTTAGATATCGCGCTGTATATGTATTGTTTTCATCTTTTAAAGCATTTAGGTCCCCTTGAAATACAAGGTTGCCCCCATGGGAGCCTGCATCTGGACCAATATCAATGATCTGATCTGCCGCGCGCATTACTTCTTCCTCATGCTCCACAACGATGACCGTATTGCCCAAGTCACGTAGCGACTTCAGTATACCCACCAGTCTGCCCGTATCATGCGGGTGTAGGCCGATACTGGGCTCATCTAGTATATACATAGAGCCAACCAGTGCACTACCCAGTGAGGTAGCAAGTTTGATTCTTTGAAATTCACCACCCGAAAGGCTGGATGAAATTCGATTTAGCGTGAGATAGCTAAGGCCCACCCGTATCAAGTAATTTAGCCTGTTGGTAATCTCTGTGATGATACGTTTGGCTACTTTTTGTTCATGGTCCTCAAGTTGCAGGGCATCGAAATATGCGATTACTTTTTCTATAGGCATCAGCACCAAATCGGATATTGATGCCCCATTGATCTTTACATAGGCGGCGTCTTTCCTCAACCTCGTCCCTCTGCAATCAGGACAGGTCGTTCTTCCGCGATAGCGGGAGAGCAAAACCCGATATTGAATCTTATACGTTTGTGATTCTACATCTTTGAAAAAAGCATCAATACCTTGAAAATAGGTATTGCCTTTCCAAAGCAACTCCTTCTCAGAGCCGGAGAGTTCATTGAAGGGACGGTGAATCGGAAAATCAAATCGAATACCGTTTTTAAGTAAGGGCTCCACCCATACCTTCATACCTTCGCTGCGCCAAGGTGCTATGGCACCTTCATAGATAGATAAACTTTTATCCGGGATCACCAGGTCCTCATCGATACCTAAAACTTTTCCAAATCCCTCGCATGTTCTACAGGCGCCGTAGGGGTTATTGAAGCTAAACAGGTTGACACTTGGCTCCTCAAACGACATACCATCAAGATCAAATTTATCAGAGAAGGCAATAGTTTGCGCTTCGGTATCACCCGGGGCGAGGGTTTCAACGATACATGTTCCCTCTCCTTCAAAAAAAGCGGTCTGTACCGAGTCAGCAGTCCGAAATTGCTTTTCCGAAATATCCGACCCTGCTTCTTTGCTGGCGATACTTCTATCAATCAGGATAAAAATTTCATCCTTTTTCTCTACTTTTATGGTATCTTCAAGCAAATCTTCTATAAAATGGGTATTCCCTTCAATCACCACACGGCTAAAACCTTTCTGTAATAAAATGGAAAGCTCCTGAGCAATCTTCCTCCCCTTTTTTATTCTCAAGGCTGCAAGAATAAAAACTTTAGTACCTTCAGGTAAATCCAGAATATAATTAACTACGTTAGTTACAGTGTCTTTTTTAACAATATTGCCACTGATAGGCGAGTATGTTGCCCCAATCCTGGCGAATAAGAGTTTGAGGTAGTCATAAATCTCTGTTGTCGTACCTACCGTAGATCGGGGGTTTCGGGTGCTGACTTTCTGTTCGATGGCAATAGCGGGAGAAATTCCTTTGATGTAATCTACCTCAGGTTTTTCCATACGCCCTAAAAATTGCCGGGCATAGGAGCTAAGACTTTCTACATACATGCGCTGCCCTTCAGCAAAAAGGGTATCGAATGCCAGAGAAGATTTTCCTGAGCCGGATAATCCGGTAATAACAACTAATTTATAACGTGGTATAGCTACACTTAAATTCTTTAGATTATTAACTTTGGCACCTTTTATGATAATAAACTTCTTAGGATCTAAAAGGTCGATAGAAACATCGTTGCTGCTTTCTTTTACTGCTGTCATATAGAATACAAAGATAGTAATGCCGGGTATGAAATTATATTTTATTGTTGATTGTTAAAAACAATAAGAAAGAAACTCCCGGATCGGCATATTTATTAATTTGTTTTGTTAAATATTAACGGCAAAACATTACATAATAAGGCAAATCTTAAATAAAATGTT
>LXQK01000107.1 GCA_001683905.1 Marivirga sp. ANT-B6 | reverse complement strand
AACTGGGAAATTTAGACACAGCGTTGCCGGATCTCAAAAATTTTAGCTTTAATAGTTACATCATCGATGACGAGATTAACTTCGATTATAAACTACACAGGGGCGTTTGTAAAGGTTTTAACGCCAGTAAACTGATGGAAAAAATGGGTATAGCCATCCATTCGCAGGATTAAAACGACGTAAATGAAAGCATTTGAGAAAGATTTAACGTTAGGTTTATTGGGCGGCGGCCAACTCGGCCGGATGCTCATACAATCGGCCATCGATTATAATATTGATGTACATGTCTTAGACCCTGATATCAATGCACCTTGCCACCAGCTAGCCACGAGTTTTGAGGTAGGTTCGCTTACTGACGAATCCACGGTGTACAATTTTTGCAGGCAGTTTGATCTGATCAGTATCGAGATAGAAAATGTAAATACTGATGCACTATTTAGGCTCGAGAAAGAAGGAATTAAGGTATTTCCTCAGCCTGCTGTAATTAAGCTTATACAGGATAAAAGGGCACAGAAGCAATTTTTTAAAGAGCATAACATTCCTACCGCAGCATTTGTGCTGACGGAAAGTCAGAAGGATTTAGTTCAATATGCGCATATGTTTCCTGCAGTACATAAACTGGGCAGGGAAGGTTATGACGGAAGAGGTGTAATGAAAATCAGGCACACAGCCGATATCAGCAAAGGATTTAATGCCCCCGGAGTGCTGGAAGAGATGGTAGATTTTGAAAAAGAGATTTCTGTGATCGTAGCAAGGAATGAAGACGGCGAGATTAAGTCCTTTCCTGTTGTAGAATTGGTATTTCATCCGGAATATAACCTGGTAGAATATCTTTTTGCCCCTGCCCAAATTAGTGTCGCAATCGAAGAAGAAAGCCAGGCGATAGCCAGGAAGATCATCTTGGAGCTGAATATGGTCGGTTTGTTAGCCGTAGAAATGTTTGTAACCCGCGACGGTAAAGTTTTAGTCAATGAAGTTGCACCACGCACCCACAACAGCGGCCACCAAACCATCGAAGCCAATACGACCTCTCAGTTTGAGCAACATCTCAGAGCCATTTTTAACATGCCTCTTGGTGCAACAGATGCTGTAATCCCTTCTGCCATGGTCAATATGCTAGGTGAAGATGGATATTCGGGGGTGGCAAAATATATTGGAATGGAAGATATCCTGGAATTAGACGGCGTTCATGTTCACTTTTATGGTAAAAAAATGACCAAACCTTTTCGAAAGATGGGACATGTCACCATTACCGGATATGATGCAGAAAAATTGATGGAAAAAGTTAATTTTGTGAAAGAAACATTAAAAGTAATCGCATGATTAAGCCTGTAGTAGGAATCATAATGGGAAGTCAGTCCGACCTTCGGGTGATGATAGAGGCGGCGGAAGTATTAGAGGAGCTTGAAGTGCCTTTTGAGGTTACCGTAGTATCCGCTCATCGTACCCCGCACCGAATGATCAAATATGCAGAGGAAGCTGCCAAGAAAGGATTAAAAGTTGTTGTGGCTGGTGCGGGTGGGGCTGCGCACCTCCCTGGTATGGTGGCATCCATGACCTGCCTGCCTGTTATTGGCGTACCCATCAAATCAACTAATTCTATCGATGGCTGGGACTCAGTGCTTTCGATACTTCAAATGCCATCTGGAGTACCCGTGGCGACCGTTGCTTTGGATGGTGCAAAAAATGCTGGTATCCTTGCCGCACAAATTATTGGAACGGCCGATAAAAAAATATATAAGAATCTGGAAGCCTTTAAAGAAAAGTTGAAGGAAAAGGTGGAAGAGGCGGTCATCCTAATGGAAACCAATGGCTACAAAGGTGGAAAGATCGGTTTTAATCGATAGTTGCTACAACTTTTTCAGATTGAAGTTAACATATTGGAGGAATCGTCGGTTTAAAAAAGATAACCAAAATTTATTCGATGAAAAAGCTACTTTTCTTCCTCTCAGGAATTGCCGTTTCGGTATTTTTGTTTCGGTATGTCCGGACGCTTGTTAATCATACGGCCGTTGGTTCAACAGAAGAACTTCATCCTGGGGCCAACAAAAACAGGGGTTCGAATATGGACGCTCCGGCAACCCAGCCTGAAGTTTTACCACCGACAAATGCCGATAAAAAAAGTCTGGTAGATGAAAGTACCACCGGAAATACGGATTGATTTCCTGAAGGTTATATTTTAATTCTTTCGTTGAAAGCAAAAATATTTTCAGATTTTCCGATGACATACAAGACATCTTCCTGATGAATTTCTGTTTCAGGTAAAATCTCATATAAATAATCCTGCCCACGTCTGATGCCTACGATGTTGATGCCGTATGTCCTACGGATGTTGGATTCAAGCAGCCTCTTTCCTATAATTTCATTCTTATCTTTCTGAACGTGAAGTGCTGCGATATCTATTTCAGGTAATTCTACACTTAGGTTTCTGATATCATTTTTTCCAAATGCAGCACTTCGCAGCATTTCATAATTATCAGCACGTATGGCTCGGGTAAAATCTTCTATTTCATTTAAAGGAACCAGGTATTTATGCAACACCCTTGTGAAGATCTCTATGGAGGTTTCGAATTCTTCTGGTATTACTTCGTCGGCGCCAAGCCTGTAATTATCATCCATTTCCATTACAAAGCGGGTTCGTACAATAACGTGTATCTTAGTGCTAATCTGCCTGATATTAACGATGACTTGTTTGGTGGCCACAGGGTCAGAAATGGCGATAACAGCTACTCTGGCCTGGTGAATATTTACGTGAGATAGTATATGCCCATGGATGGCATCGCCAAAGACAATGGGCTCTCCCTTTCTTTTTTCTTCCTTTACAGTATCGGCATTTAGTTCGATAATAATATAGGAAATGTTGGCTTTCTTTGCTGCGTTGGCCACATTTTTACCATTGATCCCATATCCAATAATGACTAGATGATCATTTAAAACCTCCGTCTGTTCATCCAGTTTTGCTTTTTGAATCATATCGTACCTCAGTTTGATATTTTCCGGAATGGGCGCTTTCAATAAGAACCTGGTAATGGGATGGGAAAATTTGATCACAAATGGCGTAATCGCCATCGTAAGAATGGATATAGATAGAAAATACTGGTAGACCTGAGGTGTTAAAAGCTCGTTCTGCAGGCCGGTGATAGAAAGAATGAAGGCGAACTCCCCCACCTGAAAGATTGAAATACCGACCAATAGGGCAGTTCGGTAGGGGTATTTGAGGAAGAAAGCAGCCGCAAATGCAATCAATGCCTTCACAATGATGATCGCGACGACAAAAAGTAATACAACAGCTAAATTTTTCCACAGAAAAGTTACATCCATCAACATGCCTATGGATACAAAGAAGAAGCTTGTAAAGATCTCGTGGAAAGGCAAAATGTTGCTGGTAGCCTGGTGGCTGTATTCCGACTCAGATATAATGAGGCCTGCAAGAAAAGCACCCAGCGCCAGCGACAAGCCAATGCTGGAAGTAAACCAGGCTACTGCAAAGCAAATGACGACGATGCTAAGGATAAACAACTCTTTACTTTTGGTTTGCGCCACCCGGTGTAACAGCTTTGGTACGAGCCAACGCGCGCTTACGTATACCACAACCACAACAAGCAAGACATTGAGCGCCAGATAGAGCAGGGAAAGCCATGGATCTTCGGTATTGCCGGCGATTAGCGGGGTGAAAAGCATCATCGGAACGACAATAATATCCTGAAATATAAGTATCGCCAATATGGCCTTCCCATGTGGGCTGTTGATCTCGCCCTTTTCCTGAAGAAGTTTCAGCACGATGGCCGTACTACTTAACGAAATTAGAAACCCTAAAAAGACAGCCTCACCTGGCGAAAATCCAAACTGCCAGGATAACAGACCAACAACTAGGATCGTAAGGCCGACTTGTAAGCTGCCACCAATAAATACTGATTTTTTTATGGCAGCAAGGCTCTTGAGCGAAAATTCGATTCCAATGGTAAAAAGAAGCAGAATCACCCCAATCTCTGCTAGTATTTCTACTTCGTGCGACGCCGTGACCAGACTTAATCCATACGGTCCGGCAATTATACCGGTTATAATGTATCCAATAATTGTAGGAACTTTGAATCTTTGAAATATTAATATGACAATGACCGCCAGCCCAAGGATGAGTACAATATCTGATAATAAGGGTATTTCCATATGATCGGTAAAATTAGAAAAAAAGCCGGTAATTCCTTGGTGAAAAGAATTTACACGTAGTTACTTTCGAAATTATGGACGTTCAAGAAGGCTACAAGGAAATAAAAAAAAGTTATACGGATTGCTGATGATATGCTTAGACAACCTCAGGTTTAGGTTTAATAATTGAAATGAGAATGGAAAAGCCGAGGCATAAAAGGATCACAGAAAAGGATATAAAGATCGGAATTTCAATATCTATAATTTCTAAAAGCATTTTTACGCCAATAAACATCAGAATTAAAGACAGCCCTTTTTGTAATAGATAAAAACGATCTAAGACACCGGCCATCAGAAAAAACATGGCTCGAAGACCCATTACTGCAAAAATGTTGGATGTATATAAAATGAATTCATCTTTTGAAATGGCAAATACTGCAGGAATAGAGTCTACGGCAAAGATTAAATCAGTAGATTCGATTAATATGATCACCAGGAAGAGCGGCGTAAAATAAAGCTTTTTGCCCCGCATGAAAACAAATTTACCGCCAAAATGACTTTTGGTTATATTAAGGTATTTCCTTGCAAATTTAATAATGGGACTTTTCTCCGGTTGAAATTCGTCCTCATCACTATTGAAGATTAATTTAAACCCGGAGAAAACCAGGAAGGCGCCGAAAATATATAAGATCCAATGGAAGTGGGAAATGAGGTAAACACCGAGAAATATAAATATCCCGCGAAAAACAATAGCGCCCAAAATACCCCAAAATAAGATTTTGTGGTAGAACTTTTCCTCAACTTTAAAATAGCGTAGAATCAGGATGATTACAAAGATGTTATCTACGGATAAAGCTTTCTCGGTGAGGTATGCAGAGAAGAACTCTAAAGTTGCTTTTGAGTCGTTGTCCTGAATGTAAATGGCAACCCCAAAAGCAATCGAAATACCGATCCAGAAGAGCGTCTGATAAAACGCGGATTTAGTAGATATCTTGGTTGCACTTTTATTTAATACACCTAAATCAATAACTAAAAACCCGATGATTATAATGCCAAATAACGCATATAAAAGAGTTTCAGAGTTTGTTGTTAGGAAGCCTAAGGTCATATAAATGATGCTGTACTTTAAAACAGCGAAATTTCCGGTGATTCAACATGCAAATTAAGTAGCTTTTTAATCAATTGAAAGTTTATAATTCTTTTATTTTCCATACATATTTATTTTATAATACAATTTTTAATTAATTCTTACATGGATATTTTTTCACGGCAAAAGGTAATCCCTTTCGATAATTTTTTCTTCAAACAGCCACATAATCAGCATCAATGGATTGATTTTCCCGATCACTTTTGAATGGAGTAAGCTCCGCTAGTCAATTGCAACCAGTTTAAGACTTTATTTATATTACCGGTGTCCCATGGATTTGATGATTTTTGTTAATTTATCTGATAAATATTGCTTGTTTTTTGGGTGAAAAGAAAAATATGTAATGATATCGCTGATATTATTACAGTGGGGAATTGATTGAGGAAGTGTTCATATTTAAAAATAGTCTAAAACTTTACCCATATTTTCAGGTTTAACTTTTAACTAAGGAGAATTTACGATGATAGATATGATATTTTTTGGACTCGTTTATGTATTGTTGGTATACTTCATGGTGGTATTAATGAAACCTAGAACCATACGGCCGAAAAGCGATGATGATAATGAAGGAGGAGTTCAATGGGAGGATTTACCCAAAATTGATTTGCCCCCAGGTGTAAGCCTTCCTGGCGGAGGACCAACCAGGCATATTAACAAGGAAGAAGAAGTTTTCACCTGAGACCTACATTCGATTCATTACAATCTTTACATAAGCCTTGAATCAGTAGGTTTGCTTCCACCGCTTTGTATCCTAAGGGCAACGTGATTTTAGGCACTTCTATATTTTCAATGCAATTCGTTTGTCCACACTGCGTGCATTTAAAATGTACATGTTCGTGGTTATGATCTTCAAAGTGGCAAGAATCTTTGCATAGGGCATATTTTGCACTTCCACCATCGTCCAATACTTTATGAATGAGTCCTTTATCCAGGAATGTTTTTAAAGTACGATAAACTGTAACCCTGTCGTGAGCTTCTGCTATATTCTCTTCTATATCCGCGTGAGTAAGGGCAAAACCTTTAGAAAGAAATGCTGAAAGGATTTCTTTCCTGCAATTAGTATTTCGAAGGGCGTATTCCTGTAGTAAATTTTCTTCCTGAGACTTTATTTTCATCCAGTTTAAAACGAAATTTTTTGAGTAATAGTTGGTAAACTTAATCATTTCTTGCACTATTTACGCCTCTCGAGGACGAAATATTAACGATGGCTATCGGTAAATTTTTTTCCGAACTGCGGATAGGTGAAAATGCTGATACTGCAAGCAAGAGATCAGCTTTATTTGACTGTTCAATGTCAATTCCCAAAAAGAAAGCCTATATTAATGGCGATATCAGTATTGGAATTTTATTGGTTTTTTATTTTATTGATTTTCTCTTCCTGTGATGGGCACTTTACACTATTGGCTATACGTAATTTTACTTTTTATCTTTCTTGGAATACCTGAGGAGGCAATTTCTCAGCAGGCAGCCCCACCAGGTTTTCAATTTATTCCTAATAAAACCCAATGGAATCAGCAGGTTTTATTTCGTGTCGATATACCATCCGGTAAATTGTATCTCAAAAATAATGGCTTTAGCTATTTATTTTATGATGCAAAAGCCCTAAAAGACAAACATGATCATGCCACACCAGCGCCAGCACATAGGAAACTGTCTGCTTCACAAGACCTGATTAATATGCATGCCCTGGATGTTGAATTTGTGGGAGCCAACCAGGAGGTACTTGTTCGTGGCGGTAAAGAAGGGGACGTCGGCTACAATTATTTTTTGGGAAATGACGCCACTACATGGAGTACCGGTATCCATGGAGCTGATGACGTGCTTTATGAAAATATTTATCCGTTCACAAACTTAAAGGTGTACGCAACAAAAGAAGGGATCAAATATGACTTTATAGTACGCCCGGGTGCTCAACCGAAAGATATAAAGTTACGATACCATGGCGCTGATAAACTGGTGTTGGAAGGTGGAAATCTAATTGCAGTTACTAGCTTGCAGCGTTTATCGGAGCAAGAGCCCTATGCATACCAGGTAAGAGGAAAAGATACCCTGCGAGTGGCTTGTGAGTTTCATCTCAAAGATAACGACGTACAATTTCACTTTCCGGAAGGTTATGATACAAAGCAAGAGCTGGTGATTGACCCTTTGTTGATATTTTCATCCTACTCAGGCTCTACGGCAGACAATTGGGGTTTTTCGGCAACATACGATGATGAGGGAAATCTATATGCTTCAGGAATTGTTTTTGATCCTGGCTTTCCGACCACAGTTGGCGCTTTTCAGCGTTCATTCAGTGGCAACGTAGATATCGGAATCTTAAAATTTGACAGCACGGGTAGCAGATTGTTATATGCTTCGTATCTTGGCGGCAGTATGGCCGAGAGCCCGCATAGTTTGGTCGTGAATAATCGTGGCGAACTTGTCATATTAGGTTCTACAGGATCTGCAGATTTTCCAACCTCTGAAAGTGCCTTTCAAAGAGATTTTAAAGGGGGAGCGTCTATTTCTCCTATCTTAGGGATAAGTTATGCATCGGGTTCCGATTTAATCATCAGCAAGCTCAGCGTTACTGGCGATGCGCTATTGGCTTCTACACTAATTGGTGGCCAGAAAAATGACGGCATGATGGAACAGTTCCGCCCGTTAACAAAAAATTATGGCGATCAGTTTCGGGGCGAACTGATAACCGATGCAGATAACAACGTCTTTGTTGCAAGCCATACTACTTCAGAAGATTTTCCCATAAAGAATGCTTTTCAGCCCGTGTATGGTGGTGGAGAATCTGACGGGGTTATATTCAAGTTCAATGAAGACCTCACAGAACTTGTGTTTAGCAGTTTCCTTGGTGGGGCATCCGATGATGCTGCTTACTCCGTAAAATTAACCACGGAAGGTGAGGCGATTGTGGGTGGTGGTACATTAAGCCCAGATTTTCCGATGGCTGTAGGAAGTGCTGGTGCAACTTTATCAGGGGATATTGATGGTTTTATTGTTAAAGTTGAGAAAGATGGTGCTTCTTTGATAAACAGCACCTTTGTAGGGACAGCAGCATACGACCAGGTTTATTTATTGGATGTTAATGCCAATGGAAATATTTATGCCATGGGCCAGACGCTTGGCGATTTCCCTGTATCTGAAGATATTTACCATGTTGAAGGGGCAGGTCAATTTATTCAGAAGTTCTCAACCGATTTAAGCGAGGTTTTATTTTCGACGGTATTTGGGTCTGGAAATAACGTTATCGATTTCTCACCTACGGCTTTTCTGGTCAATGATTGCGAAAACATGTTTGTTGCAGGGTGGGGCGGATTTATTAATAGTGAATTTAATAACGGATTTATGACAGGCTATGTAGGCGGTTCTACCTTAGGGTTGCCAGTAACAGCCGATGCTTATCAGGCAACAACCGATGGGTCAGATTTTTATCTGATGGTACTGGCAAAAGACGCTGAAGAATTGCTTTATGGTACTTTTTTTGGAGGCAATGGCACGAATGAGCATGTGGATGGCGGCACGAGCAGATTTGATAAAAGAGGCATTGTTTATCAAGCTGTCTGTGGAGGGTGCGGGGGCTCTTCTGGTTTTCCTACGACACCGGGTGCCTGGTCTACAATCAATAGAAGCAGCAATTGTAACAATGCGGCTTTCAAGTTTGACCTCACCACCCTAAAAGCCGATTTTGACACCAACACACCTTCTTTTGACCAGCCAGGAATCAACGCAGGATGTTATCCTTTTACCGTTGTTTTTTTAAATAAAAGTATCGGAGGCAAATCCTTTGAGTGGGATTTTGGGGACGGTACGACCTCGGACAAGAAAGACAGCATTATCCATACCTATAAAGACCCAGGCGTATACCAGGTGATTTTGAAAGCAGTAGATATCAATACCTGCATTAGAGAAGACTTCGCCTATGGAACAATAACTGTGTTCACACCCGAATTTTTCGTTGGTGAGGATGTAATGATATGTGGAGGGGAGGCTACTCAATTATCATCAAGCGGAGGTGAAAGCTATAATTGGTCACCAGCCGAAGGCCTCAGCAATACTACGATAGCAAACCCAATGGCTAATCCCAGCCAAACTACCACCTACAACATCGATATAGTAGACATCAATGGTTGTACCTTTAGCGACTCTGTTTTAGTTGAGGTAATTCCCGAAGTGAGGTCTGACTTCTTAACTGAGTTTGTCGACAATTGTGATTCAAAACCAACAATTCAATTTACCTATATGGGCCTGGGGGCAAAAGAATTTCAATGGAACTTTGGGGATGGCACATCTTCGAGTGAGGAAAGTCCGCTTCACGCTTATGATAATGCTGGTACATATCAAGTGTCCCTGGTTGCAAGCAATGCTTTCTGTACAAATACCAAAGTGATCAGTTTACCCTTAAAGGAATTCAGGATTCCTAACATTATTACGCCCAACGGAGATCAGAAGAATGATGTTTTTGAAATAGTTTCAAATGTAAAAGTGCAGTTAGCGATCTATAACCGATGGGGTAAGGAAGTATATCGCAATAAAGATTATAAAAACACCTGGGCTGGAGAAAAAACCGCTTCAGGCATATATTTTTATGAAGTAACGTTGCCCGACAGATCCTACTGCAAAGGCTGGGTGCAACTCGTAAAATAGACTGCGCTGCTATTCGACACACATGTTATGAGAAAAATTATTGATTAAGTTGGAATTTCGCTATATTGAAGTACATCAATGAAAAGGGGGTTCTTATGAAGATCGGTACATTAATTTTCGGCTTATTTTTTTCTTTCATCGTGGATTCAATAGCTCAGGTTATAGCCGTAGAAGAGGGCGTGGTTCGCATTGATAAAACGGAAACTGATGCCCAGATTGCTACTTTGATGATTAATGATGACCAGTTGATTCTTAAGGAGGGCAGAAAATTCATCAAAAAGAATCTAAAGGTTAATATGAAGAAGAAAGGGAAGCAGATGATGCAGGCCAAAGAGGCAACCATCAATTCCATTTCGCCAAAAAGGGGGGATCTTACCTTTGTTATGCTGAAAGAAAACGGCCAGGATAAATTAGCCCTCGCCTACGCCCTGGGATACGATATATTTATCAATGATGAAGAATACCCCGCCGAGGCCGCCAATTTAAAAAATCTTCTACGGGGTTTCCTGACCGAGTATTACAAAACCCATTTTGAGAAACAGTTGCGGGAAGAAGAAAAAAAGCTTAAAAAGTTGACCCGGCAGCTTTCTGCTAACCAGCGCCAGCAACGAGGTATTCAAAAAGATATTGAAAAAAATCGGAAGAAATCAGGTAAAGAAAAGTTTCAGGATCAAAAGCCAGCACTAGAGAACGATACGGTGAAATTGCAGGCCAAAGCTGATACGCTTCTTCAGGAGGCTGAGCAACTAAAAACCGCCATCGCCAACACTCAACGAGAGATTGATGTAGCGAGATCTAACATTTCTTTATTCTAGGTTGCACTTCGCACCAATTCCTGTCCACACCTTTGGCAATAAAATAGTTACCGTATACTAAAAAAATTAGTATAAAAGCTTTATTTTAGCCGTATGAAAAGTAGATATATCAACGGAAGAGGTGCGCAGCAAAATACCGCCAATCATTTTAGTAAAAACGCCTTTGTAAAAGAACATATAGAAGGTATCGATGAGCCCGAAGACATTGCACCGGTGAGGCAGATCTTTGTTGAAAATGCCCGAGGGATAGTCAATAAGGTCAATAGCCCTGACCTGAATTTGATGTACTCTATGAACCCGTATCAGGGTTGCGAGCATGGCTGTATTTATTGTTACGCCCGTAACTCACACGAGTATTGGGGCTACAGTGCAGGTTTAGATTTTGAAAGTAAAATAATTGTGAAGAAAAACGCGCCAATTCTCTTGGAAAGGCATTTTCAAAATAAAAACTGGAAACCTGCACCTATTTCTCTTTCAGGAAATACCGACTGCTACCAGCCGCTGGAGCGTGAGTATAAGCTGACGAGGCAATTGCTGCAGGTGTGCCTGAAGTATGGCAATCCTGTAGGCATAATTTCTAAAAATAGCCTTATTTTACGTGATCTGGATATACTACAGGATTTAGCAGCGGAAAATCTGGTGCATTTTTATGGATCTATCACTACAATAGATGAAAAGTTGCGACAAAAAATGGAACCACGAACTACCACAGCTGCTAACAGGTTTAAAGTACTTAAGGAACTGTCGGAAGCAGGTATACCCACCGGTGTGATGATGGCCCCGATTATTCCAGGACTTAATAATTACGAAATTCCACAGGTGTTGAAACGCGCAGCAGAACATGGCGCGCAAAATGCCGGTTATAACATTGTACGTCTAAATGGCTCTATAAAAATACTTTTTGACGACTGGCTGAGGAAGAATTTTCCTGACCGGGCAGATAAAGTGTGGCGCCAGATATGTGATGTGCATGGTGGCACTGTCAATGACAGCACCTGGGGTAGGAGAATGAAAGGTGATGGGCCTGTGGCCGAAGCAATAGCCCAGATGTTCGCCGTATGCAAGAGAAGATTCTTTGGCACGCTGTCGCTACCTCCTTATCGCTTAGATAAGTTTAGAAGCAACGGCAACCTAACCCTATTTTAAAACTTAAGACACAATTTTCAGAAATGAGCAAACAAATCAATCAATTACTATTATTTCTACTGTTTTCGCTGTCCTGTTCGTCACAAGATGTGACCTCGCCTCCCGTATTGGTACCAGATTATTCGCTCGGCCGCGTTGGCAGTGCCACAGATGTTGAGACTACTACCATACCTGGCCTCGTACTCATGGGCGGAAGTACCGATGTGGACAACGCATTGGCCTGGATGGTGGAAAAAAGTGGTGGAGGTGACTTTGTTGTGATAAGAGTCACCGGGGGCAATGGGTATAACACATACATCCAGGGACTTGGGGAACTCAATTCAGTAGAAACCTTGCGCATAGATTCTAAAGAAGCAGCCAATGATCCTAAGGTTGCCGCCATCATTAAAAATGCGGAAGCACTATTCATTGCTGGTGGGGACCAATCCAAGTATATTGCGTTTTGGAGCGGTTCGAAAGTGCAGGAGGCCATCCAGTATTTGATCAATGAGAAAAAAGTACCCGTTGGCGGTACCAGCGCAGGCTGTGCAATTATGGGTGATTTTGTTTTTACAGGTGAGAGAGGGAGTGCCCTATCAGAGGAGGCATTGGTAAACCCCTTTGACGAGAAAGTGACTGTTATTAATAGCGCTTTAATAGACTATCCCTTGCTTGAGAACACCATTACCGATCAACATTTTGCCGAAAGAGACCGCGAAGGGCGATTAGTCGTTTTCCTGGCACATATGGCAAGGGAAGCAGAAGCGGCTGTGAAGGCTATAGCAGTAGATGAAAAGACAGCGGTATGTATTGAAGCAGATGGGAGTAGCCAGGTCTTTGGATTGGGAAATGCCTACTACCTTCTGGAAAGCGATGCGCAAAATGCCATTGAAAAATTTGAACCTGGTGAATCGTTACATTGGTATCACGACGGAAAGGCATTGATAGTTTCCATTATAGCCGGCGGCGTTTTGGGAAGTAAGGGAGTGAACGTCCGGTCCTGGGAAATAGGAACGGGTGAATTTTGGTCAGTTAGTGAAAGCAAGCTTTTACGGGTAGAAAGATAAATTTCGGTGGTGAGTAT
>LXQK01000106.1:18479-19860 GCA_001683905.1 Marivirga sp. ANT-B6 | reverse complement strand
TGATAATACGAAGTGGCTCTCCTTTTCTAATGCCATCTTCAAGCCAGCTTACTTGCCAATTCTTGTCCCAGTTCCATACATTTACGGCATGAAATTCTCCAAACTCAGGATGCTCGCCTTCCTTGTAAATACGAAACTGATGATTTTCATCGAGCCCGGTCGACTTATAATACCATTCCAGGGATGATCCGTTGGCTTTATAAACCCCGTAGCCATTTGGCGTACCATCATAACAGATTGGTCCGCTCCACCAGGCTCCGCAAACGGTGCCATGGCAATGCTCATAGATATTTCCTGATATTTTATTGTCGTTGAAATGAGTATGGCCGGACATAACTTGCGCCTTGAAAGGAGATAACAGTTCATAAATCTTTTCCCTATTGCTTACTGTTCCCCCTCGATGATCATTATCAGGATATCTCGTAAAGTCACCAGTCACAAGCGGTATATGGAGAGATACTACAACGGTCTGTCCCTTCTCTAAGTAACTAAGATCTTTTTCCAACCACGATAGTTGTTCGTCGTCTATATATCCCAGGTAATTTTTATGACTGCCCAAATAGAAAACATCATCAAGAACTATATAGTGAATCTCCCCTCGGTTAAAAGAATAATATGCCGGTCCGTAATGTTGCTTAAAGGTTGCTGAGGATAATTTATCAGATGATGCTTCCAGATCCAGATCGTGGTTTCCGATAACCTGGAAAAACGGAATATCGGTACCCTTGACCATCTGATTATAATCTTTGAAAAGATCAAATTGATCAAAAACCAGATCACCGCAGCCGATACCAAAGGCCTTCGACTTGTCAAAGCGACCGAGTGTTTTCTGAACATCCGGCAGTGTCTGTGACAATAATAATCCGGCTTCATACGCATTCTGGATTTGGGGATCTGCAAGGATCAAAAACGTATGTTTATCATCGTTGTCACCCTCCTTCAAAGAAAAATTGATCGTTTGCGTTTCCTTGTCAGATTTTACGGGTGAAAAAAATGCAGCTGATCCATTTTGCTGTCGCGGGATTTGATATCCTGCGGGAATACTCATATATACGTATTCCTGGCCTGAATTCGTAAGCAATTCATAGTTCCCTTCTTTGTCGGTAAGTGAAGTATTTATGCCATCGGTCATTACTACCTTTGGTATACCCTTTCCTTTATCGTCTGCAATTTTTCCGGTTACCTTAATAGGTGCAATACTGATTTTACCAAAGGAATTAAAAGGGAGCAGTCCTAATGACGTTACGCCGCAAACAGCGATTCCCGCCTTATTTAAAAATTTTCTTCTGGAGATGTGTTGCATATACTGTTGTTAAAGAAATATTTATGACAAATAATGAAAATTATTTATAGAGACGAAATATTTTCTGATAAAGGCTTT
>LXQK01000106.1:10264-18339 GCA_001683905.1 Marivirga sp. ANT-B6 | reverse complement strand
TATTTTTTCAAAAACACCCCGGTTAGTGGAAGGTGATCGCTAATGATTTTCATAGTGTCGCTGGAAAAATAGTTTTCAATTTTTAAAGAATCTGCCAATGTACTGGAATACATATTTTCATTGACAAGAATATAGTCGAGTCTTCGGCTGGGTGCATGCGCCGGATGGGAGTAAAGAGAGGTATCTATAGCATCTCTAAAATGCACCTTCAGGCCTTCGCGTTTTTGAAGGAGCGCTAACTCTTCACTATCGGGAGTGGCATTCAGGTCACCAGCCAATATGATGTGTTTCCTGGGGTTTTCTTTCAGAAGCCGATTGTATTCCGAAATCAATAAGTGTATTTGCCCTTTTCTCATAGCAATATTCCGCTCTCCCCTACCCGCTTTCAAGTGAACTCCGGTAAGCATGAAAGAATAATCCTCAGCCGGAAATATATCTATTGACCACATCCGGGTGTTGATGGAATTTTGTGTTTCCTGTTCTCCCTCGGCCGTTGTATAGCCTGGCAGGGGCGTTGTTGCAGCTCCATAACCATGAATTACCCCCATGGGAAACCTGCTCATCACTACTACATTCATGTACCAATCATGGCTGGGAATATCAGCAAAATATCTATATCCCATTTCTGCCAGTGAGTCTGAGGCAAGTTGCTTCAAATACTTTGCGCTTTCGAATTCCTGTAATAAAACAATATCCGCATCAGCCTTTTTCAAAGCCTTCAGGAATAAATTTAACCTAAGCGGCATATTTTCAGGCGGGTTGTTTTCCCTTTCGTTGTCAATATAAGGATCATCGTAGGGGTCAACGAAGTGTTCTGCATTCCATGACAATAACTTAAAGGTGGAATCATTGGAATACGTATAATCTATGGGTACAACAATCGGTGAAATATTAACCGCGAAACCATCGGAAGACTTTTTTGAGGTTCCCTGGTTTTGGCTCGTACAGGAAAAAAATATTAATCCTGAAAGTAAGGTGTAAATTGTTTTGTTTCTCATTTATGCTCGCATTACAAAAAATGTAGGAGCAGGCGATCACCTGCTCCTGTTTTTCTATTTAAACCACCAACTGCCTGAAAGTAAATTATCTCCCTTGTCAAGTAATTGCACGGCTTTATTATAATTATCGCCATTCACAGATTTTAGCAATGGAGGATAGACCATTCTTTTCATTATCTCATCGGTAAGCATAGCAGATCCTACTGTAAATTCAGGATATCCAACTCTTTTATAGTTGTTCCAACCGTCGAATCCCTGGTAATAAAAATTGATGTACTCCTCTTTCCATACCTGCCGTAATGCCTCATCAGTATCAGAAGAAAGCGTGACAGATTCTTTTGCAAGATGCGCGTCAATTGCAGCTTTTTCTACCCCCCACCATTCGCTACTTGCCCTGATGCCTGTTAAGTAGTGTTCTGAAGCATCCCCGGCAACAAGACCTAGCAGAATTGCTTCGGCGATATAAAATTCTACCTCAGCATAAGAAAAAAGAACAGAGGGTGCTCGTACCCCGTTTAGTCCCGTGAATGGGGCTGCAAGACCATTAAATTCACGAATAATATCCGGGCTTTCACCAGAGGGTACCCCAAGGTAGATAGGATTTTCCTCCTCGTCTATATTAACAGGATTTCCGTCGATGTCCACGCCCAAACGTGCCAGTTGTGGTCTGCGTGGATCAAGCGTTTCATGTAACTTATTTGCAAAAGTTTTTCCCAGGGCCACCGATCCGGCTGTACCGCTGGCCTTAGTGGATTGCAGACCGAACCTGCCGTCATATATAATGGCAGAATTTTCTTTATTGGATGAAATTAGCTCTCCTGAATTAATCAATGAAGCAATTTCAGTCTCAACAGAAGGATCAACTTTTAACATTTTCATATACATCCTTAACTTCAGACTATTCGCCAGCTTCCTCCATTTTAAATTATCATTAAAATAAAAAGCATCGCCCCCTCGTATAAAGTTGCCCCCTGGTTTTGTTTCCAATAATTCATAAGCCTCGTCTAATTTTTCAAGATTTTTCCTGTAAATTTCTTCCTGGTTATCAAACTTCGGGGTAAAGTTTAAATTATCACCCTGTAATGCTTCTGAATAAGGAACTGGCCCGAAAACATCCGTCAAATATGTGGTAAGGTAGGCTTCAATTACCAGCGCGGCGCCAAGATAATCATCCAAACCTTCTTTTCTTGCCCGAGCCTTTAGGTCAGATACGTCGTATAATGTCCCGTAAATGTCGTTATAAACTTCCTCGGAATCCGACCCCCTGAAATCGTATCGATGGCGTTGATCGATGAGGGAAGTGTTGGTCCAGTATTGTCCTATATAATTTCCGATATCACCGTAACTTCGTGATCTTGTTCCGGCATCATATATTACCTGAGTCAGTAGGGATGCTGCATTAATATCAGTCATCCGTGTAGGATCCTGGTTTAGCTCTTCAAAATCATTACAAGCTGAAAGTCCCATAAAAGCGACTGCAATCAGGAGCGAGTATTTACGCATTCTAAAATTCGTTTCCATATCTATATATTTTATCCCGGTAAATGGCTTTACAAGCATCTCTTGAAATTACGACCACACTAGCGGGTTTCTTTATTAAAAAATTAAAAATTTATTTTGAGGTCTATACCGATGGTTCGGGTAGATGGAGATCCCATCGCTTCCAAACCTGGCGTTAACTGTCCATTGTTGACTACCGATAATTCCGGATCATAAGAAGGAAATTTTGTCCAAATGAAAAGCTCATTTCCATAAAGCCCTATTTGCCCTCCTTTTATGCCAAAAACCGGAGGAAGATTATAAGCCAAACGCAAATATCTTAGCTTCAAGAAGGTAGTTTCATGAACATTTCCCTCAATCTGGTCTCGCTCGTACATCGCGTTGTAATAGTATGGAGCAGGTGCAGAGGAGGTATTTGGTACATATTCTTCTGATCCTTCTGCCAGCATTACGCCGTCTCCTATTACACCAAACCGCCCATCAAAATTCTGGATCCATTGACCAGTGGCCATGTCATATTCAGAACCCGTTGCGAAAGGGGCTCCACTTTCCCGTCCATAAATTGTCTTATCAGATTTGCCCGTATAGTTCATCAGAAAATGTGTGATAGAATAGGCATTTCCACCATGCTGATAATCGAATTGAAAAGAGAGGTTAAAGTTCTTATACCTGATCGTATTGATTAACCCGGCTCTCCACTCAGGAAAAACATTACCGAGGTAATCTTCATCATTATCCCTTTGAGCCAATCCATCTTTAAAAATTATCTCACCATTGTGCTTGTCATACCCTTTGCCATAGATCCTTCCCAGCTGCTCCCCGGGCTCTGCCTTCACCAATACCCTTGAACTGACATAAGAACCGATAATATAAGTATCAATCACCCCTGGCACTAATTCTTCTACTCTTCCCTTATTGGCCGACCAGTTTGCAGAAATATCCCATGAA
Organism: Marivirga sp. ANT-B6; assembly: GCA_001683905.1. GTDB lineage: Bacteria > Bacteroidota > Bacteroidia > Cytophagales > Cyclobacteriaceae > ANT-B6. The sequence continues at coordinate 14,893 of LXQK01000106.1, read as the reverse complement.
AAGTTATTACTTTGAAATGGCTTGGCGTTTAGTTGAATTTCTATTCCTTTATTAGAAACGGCGCCAGCATTAAGTAATGCATTCAAATATCCCGAAGCAGGATCCACTGGAAATGACAGTATCTGGTCTTTTGTTACCGACCGGTATAAAGCGACATCTAAATTTAGCCTATGATCTAAAAAGTGAGCATCAAACCCTACCTCTAACGCATTAGTCATCTCTGGTTTCAGGTTAGGATCTGGTAGCGTGGAAGGATTGGAATAACCACCGTTGATCGCATTGGAAGCAACATAGTACCGATCCAAGCGGTATGGATCAGTATCAGACCCTACCTGCGCAGCCGATCCCCTTAACTTTAAATATGAAAGCCCCGGAACGTTTAAGTCAAACATTTCCGTCATATCAATGGCCAACGCAACCGATGGATAGAAATAGGAATTATTTTCTTTTGACAAGGTTGACGTCCAGTCGTTTCTACCTGTAACGTCCAGGTATATCATGTCTCTATAATTCGTACTAATCAAACCATATGCCGACAAATTTTCCTGTTGGTTTCTGCTATTAATTACCAGTGGCCTTTCTTCTGAATTTTGCAGGTTGAATACCCCGGGAATGATTAGAGCAGTTGCGTCTCCCAACAAGCCACTCGCGTTTCGATAGCGATGGTTTACACCTAAACTTCCACTAAATGAGAAATCACCGACACTCAGGTTTTGAGAAAGTATAACATCGGTATTTAAGAGCATCGTTTTCAATGTCGTCTCACGATAATTACCAAAAGGGTTTCTCGATTCTGACCAGGCTCTTTCCCTTGTCCTTAATTCTGTATAGAAGTCTATTCCGCTTCTAGCTGTAAGTTTGAGGTTATTGGTAAAATCATGATCTAACTGAACATTACCAAATAGCCTGTCTTTGTCCATTGTATTGATCGAATTGTATAGAATCCAGTAGGGATTCGAGCTTAAAGATGCTATGCCATTTTGTTGTACATCCTCTTGGCCATCGAGCCAATGCTTTTCTTTGTACCAGCTAAGATTATCATTAGCATTTAACCAGAAGGCTTGGTAATGGGCATTTTGTCTATCATAGCCTTCGGCTGGTAAATTATCCGAGTATTGCTTCACGTAATTGACCTTAGTAGAAAACTGTGTTTTCCCAACCCGTATGCCAGAGGACAAGCCAAGATTAATTCTATTGTAACCTGTGTTTGGCATAATGTATTCATTAGTCAAATAGTCCACAGATCCACGAAAATAAGCATTGCTATTACCAGCTGCGACTGCGATCCCGGTCGTATTGGTGATGCCTGTCTCATAGAAGTCTTTTTCAATGTCATAGCTTTTCCAGGGCGTTTGTCCTCCAGCCTCAAATTCCCAGATTTCATCTCGACTTTCCGGGTCATAAACCGCGGAGTGCGGGGAGTCATACTGGTAAAAATTTTGACCCATAAATTTAGGTCCCCATGAATGGCCATTTCTGTTTCGATTGCCATCAGGAGAATCCTTGAAAGCATAGTAATCATTTTCACCTCGGTTTCCTGAACCAAATAATTGCTGGCGTGGAAGCCATCGGTTTACCTGCTGAACGGAAGTCGAATGACGCACTTCCACGTTGAGATCCTGATTGTATTTACCACTTTTTGTAGTAATCATGAGTACACCGTTCACCGCCTGTGATCCGTAAAGTGCGGCAGCTGAAGCACCTCTCAGGACGGTAATACTTTCTATATTCTCCGGATTTATAGCCGATAATCCATCTCCATAATCGACAGGTGCTCCCAAATAAGACCTTTCATTATCTCCATTCTGGTCATTGGTTACCGGCACCCCGTCAATGACGATCAATGCCCTATTTTTGTCAAGATTTAAGGAAGCTTCTCCTCTTAAGACAATCCTGGACGATCCTAACGGCCCTGAAGACCTTGTCAACTGCATACCAGGTACTTTACCAGCAAGAGAGGTTGCTAAATTAGGATTTCCTCCGCTAGTAATTTCCTTGCTTTCCACTTTCGTTACTGAATATCCAAGACCTTTGGTTTCCCGCTCTATTCCTATTGCAGTTACTACAACCTCTCTAAGGCTTTTTGTATCTATATTCAACTGCACATTGATAATCGACCGCTGAGCAACAGTTAATTCTTTGTTTTGGTATCCTACAAAAGAGTAAACCAGTACTGCATCCGGTCCCGGCACATTGATGGTATAATTTCCATCAATGTCAGTGGTCGTTCCAATACTTGTTTCCTTAATTAATACATTCACCCCGGGGATAGGTTCTCCGGTACGTTCATCAGTTATTCTTCCTTTAATCACACTATCCTGAAGTGAAGTTTTGCTTATATTTTTAGGACTAATGACAACTTTATTCTCAATTTGCTCAAATTTCAGATCGGTATCTTGTAACAATAGCGTTAATCCTTCTGCTAAAGTTATTTGCTGAATTTGGATAGATATCGTCTTATATGCCTGTAATTGTGCCGCATCATAGACGAAAGTAATATCAGATTGTGCCTTAATTTGATTTAATGCATACTCCAGCGATTCGTTCTTCAAGGAAAGCGAAATTTTAATATCCTGTAGTCCCTGTCCAGCGGTGGTACCGGCCATTAATACGCCACAAAATGTGACTTGAATGAGGCACACAAGCAGCGTATACTTGCAAACCCCTTTATTTAATAGGAATTTTTTCATAATTTAACATGTTTTTTGTTCTTAACGGAAATGAAAACGATGATGCTTTTAGTCTTTTGTTATTGCCGTAACAATTGATATCATGAAGCACTCATAAGTATTAGCCGGAAATGCTAAAGCATTTCCGGCTATTTTCACAGTTTTTTTCATAGGCACTTTTTAGTTTAAGTTTGTTTCGCATCCATTACCAGATATGATAATGACATTATTTTCTGTTCTATAACTGGTTCCATGTAAAAGATTGAGCATGTCTAAAATCGCCAACGGCTTATCATCTTTTCCAAACTCCGCTGTAAACCTGCAATTTTTCAGTTGTTCGTTTTCAAATTCTATGGCTACCCCATATTTTTTGTGAAGGACTGATTTTATTTCCCGGAAAGTAGCCTGATCAAATATAAGTCGCCCTTCCCGCCAACCAATGGCAGACCTGCTTTTGCCCTCATTCGTTAGGAAGCCTTTACTGTGCTTATCAATCGTTATTTGTTGGTCTTTTTCCAGCACACCAAAACTGTTAAGGGAATCAGAAACTTCCACTTTCCCTTTTATGACCGATACCTCTACCGATGACAATTCGTCATATGCATTGATATTAAAGGATGTACCCAATACTTTTGTCTGGATGCCAGCGGTGTGCACTATAAATGGTTTTGACGTATCATTTGCAACATCAAAATATGCTTCACCTTCTAAAAAAACCTCTCTGGCCCTGCTGCTAAAATCTTTTGGGTATTTAATTTTACTGGCATTGTTCAACCACACTGTCGAACCATCGGGTAGGTCGACTTGTAAAGATTCTCCTATAGCAGTGGTTCTTTCAATATAGACTACCGCTGTGCCTGCCATGAACTTTTTTTTGGACGAAAGAAAAATAGAAAAAGAAATAGCGACGATAAAAAGTGTGGAGGCGGCAATTTGAAAGGATTTTCTATGGTAGGAAAATCGAAAGGGTTTTACCTTCAGGGCCGTGCCTTTAGTATCTTCGTCCTTGTTAATTTTACCTATAATATTCCCCAGCATTTCTTCTGATAGTTTCTGGTCAATGCTTACTTCTTTCAAAAGATATTTCTGCATTTCGAGTTCGATAAGCTGGTGCAGGATATGATCTGAAGTTGAGTCAGAAAAACATGCTCTTACCTTCTGCCACTCTTCTTCTGAACAATCATTGTTCAGATACTTTTGAAAGAGTATTTTTTTAAGTTTTTCAGTCAATGAATTACGGGCTTTTGTAACTATACAATTAACCTGGCTTGTACATCTACTCCAAGAAAAAATAAATTGATATCTATTGGCGTAAACTGGTACTAAACTTTATTTACTCAAAAAATTGCACCTGCAGCTAAGCAGATGGAAGTACTATAAGCTAGAAAAATACTGCAATAGCCAAAGTTATATCAGCATAGATTAGTAGATAAGCCTTAATTGACTTCATTGCCTTTACCATTTGACCGTTTATCGTGCTTTTAGTGACTTGTAATTCATTTGCCACCTCCTCGTAGCTTTTTCCTTCATGTCGGCACATTTTAAAAATTGCCTTGCGTTGAGGAGGTAATTGTCTAATGGCGTTTTGTGCAATTCTTTCGTAGTCCGCGTTCAGCATACTTTCCTCAGTAAAATTGTTCGTATGTTGCGTGTAAAAATAAATCTCTCTGCTTAAAAGCATTTCATTTGAGGCTCTTTTGAGTACGTTCAACATTAAATTTTTACCAATAGTAAAGATGTAAGATTTTACGCTTAGATCTTCATTTAAAGAAGCTCTCCTTTCCCACACTTTCACAAAAGTATCCTGCACTATATCTTTTACCTGGTCCGGAGATTTCAAAAATTTCAGAAGAAAACTATACAGTGCTCCGTGGTATTGCTGATAAAGTTTAACAAAAGCCCCTTGGTCACCTGATTTTATTAGCCTGACCAATTCCCTCTCGTTGTTATTTAAAAAAGT
>LXQK01000106.1:0-10089 GCA_001683905.1 Marivirga sp. ANT-B6 | reverse complement strand
AAGGTTTGTAGGTTGGAATCATAGTTATCAATATTAGTGAAGAGGTAGGTAGACTAGGTATAATGGAAGCTTTTTTTCTGGCATATGAGTTTAAGTGCACTCTATGCTTTTACTTTGGACACCTTAAAATCTAGTGATTTCTTACGCCTTTTCTTTATAAGACCAAATATTGCTATCGCTGCCCACGCAGCATTTATAAAGACGGCGGCCCAAGCCCCGTAATATGCAGTATTTAATACCAGAAGAAATCCACCTAAAATATTAAACACATGATATATAATGGCATCAGAAGACCATTTGCCTTTGACGAGGTAAAAATAAGATATCAGGAATAATCCAGCACCAATCCAACCAAGCACTTCAAAAATGATTTCAGTAATTTTCATGCTTAGTTTCTCTTGGTAATCCAGCGATTAAGGGTATTCTCTGGCGTTTCCAGTACTACTTTCATGAATTTACTTTCTCCATATTGCTGCATTTGGCTTCCGGACAATGTATGCGTATAATTTTCATTCGCAATCGCGATTTCATCCAGCAGTTCATAGTGGTCTGCAGTTCCGGTTTTAAAATCGTTTGTAAAACTGACCAATACCTTGGCTTTTGTAGTATCATTAAGTACTTTCCAGTTCAATATCAATGCATTTCCGACTACTCTTGCCCGTAAGCTATCTGCTGCAACATTGCCAATAAACGAGGTGCCGTCCATTTCATATTTCAGTTCTTGGGGTAATGCAATATCCATAAAATGGAGTATGGATGGGGTGATATCTAAAATAGACATGGTACCTGAAGTGAATCTTTCGTTAAGCGCCCCCAGATTGGTGACCAGCCAGGTAAGGCGCTCCCGATCTGTCTGCCCGCCATGATCTTTACCTGTTTCGGCATCTCTGCCGTGGTCTGTTGTGACAACAATCATCCACTCTTCCCCCAGCGCTATCCGTTTTTCAACGGCTTCCCAAATCTTCCCAATTTGTTGGTCAGCATTTTCCACAGATTTGTAAAAATAGTCGCTATCGCCTAAGCCATGCCCTACGTCATCCGGATATTCCAGATATACCCACGACAAATCAGGGCCGTTCTTTGAGATATAGTCAGCAGCCTCCTCTACCACCAGACTATCGATTTTGGCAATATAATTTCGAAGAGGATCATGAGGAAATCTCACTGTGTCTTTTTCAAATCCGTCAAAAGCATAATCGATTTTGAAACCTCCTGCATCTTTTGCTCCTTCACCAACAAGTATTGTACGGTTATCTTCCCAGGTAGAAAAAATAGCCATTTTTGCATCGGGATTTGCCGTCGTTACCAACCGAAATACGTTCCAGTAGTTATAATTAGGCTTCTGATTATAATTATCCCAGACATTGTGCTTATTGGCCCAGGTCGAGGTGAGCAAATCCATGTATCCCGGAGCAGAAATGGTAGGAGTTTCATTATACGTGCCTTTCTCTCCACCCACAAAAATTCGTGCGTAACCACCTTCTTGGGCAATATTGTCCAGATGAGGCGTACTTACCTTTTCGATAACATCGGCAGGAATACCGTCTACTATAATGAAGACAACTTTTTTATCTACTTTAAATTCTTCTTCTACTATCAATGCGTCATGCTGTTCCTGCTGTTTCTCTGATGCACACCCTATTAAAGATAAAATAGAAAGAAAGATGATCGGTTTTAAAAATTTCATAAATCAATTATATCTCGGAAAAACCATTATTTCTCTATTTATCCCACCAAACACGGCTATTGATATTGTCACCTCCGATACGCTCGGAAGCATTTTTGTAGTTAGTGCCGTTAACAGATTGCTCAAGCGATGGATACAGTAGTCTTACAGGCACCTGGTTGTTGTTAATATTTCCCGGACCAGCCTTTATAAATGAGGGCATCCCTGTCCGCTTCCAGTCAAACCAGGCTTCTGTTCCGGTGTGGTACAAAGCGAGCCATTTTTGTTCAAAGAATTGTTCTTCATCATTCTGGTCATAAGCGGCTGTACCTGATAGAAAATCTGCAGGCATTTCTACTCCCCATTGGTCAAATGATGCCACTACACCGGCATCGTAGTAGCTTTTAGCATTTTCACTAATGAGATTTCTGGCAGCAGCTTCAGCCAATATAAAGTTAACTTCACTAAAGGTGATAAATATGGATCTGATTTTAGAAGTCTCATAAAAGTAAGAAGAGTCGCGTGCAGAAAAATCCTTGGCTCTGCCAATATCTCCGAGGTTTTGGCCAGGATCTACGCCAATATATTCGTAGGTACCATCTTCGTTTGCTTTAAGATCAAGCCACTCTACAAGTCTCGGATCGTCATTTTCTTTTAATGTGTTTACAAAATGAGACGTTGGCATCGCAAGGAAATAGCCATACTCCCGGCTCCTTCCCCTGGAATAAGGAGAGAGATCGGGGATTGTACCTGAATAGGTGTAAATTGCATTGTCCATATTACTTTCGAAAATAGGATATACTGTAGGATTCTCCACAATTTCCGAAAGTTCTGAACTCACATCCTGAACGTTTGAAGTCCTCATCAACAATCTTAGTCGAAGCGTATTGCCAAATTTTTTCCATTTAAGCATATCACCCTTATAAAGTATGTCCCCTTGAATCATTTCATCTGTAATGATCAAGTCATTCGCAGTTTCCAATTTTTCTACTATGCCTGAGTAAATCAATTCCTGCGAATCATAAACGGGAGAAATAATTCCGTTCTCCGCTTTATTAGCCTCAGTAAAAGGCACATCCCCATAGGCATCTGTAAGCATACTAAAACAATAAGCTTCTAAAATAAGGGCCACTGCTTCGTAATTAGGTGCATTATTTTCCTGGCCATAAATTTTAATGTCTTTTATATCCTGCAGATAATCATACAGTTGCCAAAAACTTCCGTCGGCGGCCCAACGGTATATATCGAGATCAATAGCCTCGTAGTTGGCGGCGTATTGCGCCACAATATCGCCTAACCCATAGGTTTGATTTACAGAAAAGTCTGCAAGGTCAAAAATAACTGATGGTAGTAGTAAATCAGGCGTGACGGAAACAGGCTGGTTCTTATTAATATTGAGCGCCTCAAAATCATCGGTACAGGCAAACCCCAATAACGAAAGTGAAACAAAGATGAATATCTTTTTCATTTTTAAAAATTTAGATTGATTTTAAAACCGTAAGATTTAGTAGAAGGAAATTGTGTTACTTCAAAGCCAGGCAAAAGCGTGCCGCCATTTAAAGCTTGCGCTTCAGGATCAATATTGGGCACATCCGTCCATAGCGCAAGATTACTTCCTATTAAAGAGACAGACGCCCCCTGAATACCGACTTTGTTAATCAAGGATTTAGGTAGGCGATACGTAAAACTGAGCTCCCTTACTTTTACATAGGAGGCATCGAAGCTATTCGCTTCAGCGTTTTGCCTTGGATAAATTCCTCCATAGTAATAATCTTCTGCATTTACACGTGTGGTATTAGGACTGTAAGTTCCGTCGGAATTTAAAACCACTCCATCTCCGATAATTCCCTCTTCCCTACCAGGCAAAGATGATCTTAAGAGCCCACTTTCGTGACCAACCGCATGGGTATAGGAATAAATTATACCACCTTGCCTGATATCGAATAAGGCATTTAGGCTAAAGTTTTTATAAGCGATTCCGGACGAAATACCCAACATCCAGTCGGGGTTATAGTTACCTATTCTTTCTCTAGGACCGACTAAAGGAAGGCCATTTTCATAGACGATTTCGCCTTCATCGGAGCGAACGTAAGTATTACCATAAATGTCTCCCATACGACCTCCCGGACGAGCCTCCACCGTTACACCGGCAGGTCCTTGCGCTATAATGTAAGATTCCAGATCCTGATAAAGTGATACCACATTTCCTCTGTTTCTGGAAAAGTTGGCTTGCAGATTCCACTGGAAATTTGGCGTTAGTAATGGAATAGCACCTATTACTATTTCCACTCCCGTATTTTCTATCTGTCCCGAGTTTGCAAATACTGACTGATAACCGGATGCCCCTGATACAGCAAAGGAAATAATTTGGTTTGTGCTTATGGTTTTATAGAGACTTAGGTCTGCGGTAATCCGTCGGTTCAAGAAATAGGCTTCAATACCGGTTTCATACGAATCGCTTTGCTCTGGTTTTAAAGCAGCATTGGGTAACTGGTCGGGTGTTGTGAGGCTGTTTGGCAGGGTACTGAATTCATAGGTCTTCATCAACTGAAAAGGATCAGTATCTTTACCAACTCTTGCCACGTTAAAACGAAATTTAAGATAATCTAACGGCTCCCATATATCCACAATCTCGGTAGGCACAATACTCAAGGCCGCAGAAGGGTAAAAGTATGAATTGTTGGCTATGGGAAGTGTGGAGGACCAGTCGTTTCTTGCTGTTATATCAAAGTAAATAAAATCTTTATACCCGATATTGGCAAATGCATAAAGACTGTTAATTTCTTTTGAACCATCATAGCGGTATAGGTTCGGCATAACATTGATATTTGCCAAAGTATAAATACCCGGAATAGCCAGCCCGTCTCCCTGTACTACGCTTTCAGAGGTCGATTGGGTAAAGTGATTGCCGCCAACCGAGAATCTCGTAGAAATTTCATCGAATCTTTTGCTATAATTCAGGAGAAAGTCTGCATTGTTCTCTTTGAACCTAATATTTTGTTCCCGATACATTCCGTTTGGCTGGTATACAGAACCCATAGGCCGGCGAGACCACCTGAAATCAGAAGAATTATCTGTCCCGAATCGCAGCATAAGCGACAATTCTGGACTTATTTCATATAATGATGAAATATTTCCAAAGAGACGATCCTTATCAAAAGCGTTTATATGTTCTTCTGCAATCAGAAAAGGGTTATCAGCCCAGGTGAAAATATTGCGCTGTTCCCGGTCCTTTACAGTCCAGTAATTCTTTAGCCAGTCAAGGTCTACGTTGTTGTAATTCCATAGCAAAGCATACATAATGCCCTGACCGCCATAACCTGCTGTTGGCAAATTGGAACTCCTGCTTTTAATATAAGTGGAACTCAGGTTAATAGTCCACTTTTCTGAGGGCTTATAGGAAGAGTTAATACTAAAATTATCGCGCTTCAAATCAGTATTAGGTACTATACCTGTGTTGTTGGTATTACCATAAGCCAGTTTGATATTGCCCTTCTCATTTCCTCCGGAGACAGACACATTGGTATTTGAAGCCACACCAGTTTCAAAGAAATCTTTAAAATCCAAACGATGAACATAAGGTGATGGCGTATCAGACTCAAAACCGGGACTTCCGTGCTGAACAACACTTTGACTGCTGTTAAAGGCGGGGCCAAAATTAGTCCCATAATCCGGATAATATTGTAATCCCCATCCACCACCATATTGCTTCTGCATGTCAGGAAGCACCAACGGGTTGCTAAAAAGCAGGGAACTGGAAATGTCTACTCCAAGTCCTTTTCTGTTCGTACCTGATTTTGTAGTGATCACAATTACGCCATTAGCCGCCCGTGAGCCATATAGCGCTGTCGCAGCTGCTCCTTTAAGGATACTCATCGAAGCGATATCATCCGGGTTTATTTCCGCTGCCCCATTTCCGTAATCGGTCGGCATATTTCTTTGATTTGTACTGCTACCGCCAATACCATAAGAACTATTATTAACCGGGGTGCCATCTATTACAAATAGCGGTGAATTGTTGTTGATGTTTAAAGAATTTTCTCCTCTGATGACTATTCGCGAAGAACTTGCAAGCCCGTTATTTGCTCCGGTAACTTGTACACCTGCCGCTTTTCCTGACAATGCATTGACCATGTTACCAGTCCTGACCTGACTTAATTCTTCACCTGAAACTTGTTGAACCGCGTAACCCAGTGCTTTTTTTTCCCTTTCTATTCCAAGTGCAGTTACGACTACCTCCGAAAGTTGTTCCACGTTTTCTACAAGGACAACATCAAACTTCGTAAGAGAGCCTACCGCCTCAACTTTGGTTTGAAATCCAATGGAAGATATGACCAATGTGTCCGAGGAATTAGCTTCCAGCTCAAAATTTCCGGCGATATCAGTGATGGTTCCTGATGTTGTGTTTTTAATTTGCACTGTTGCACCAATTATAGGCTCATTTACTTCGTTCCTGACGATTCCCGAAACCTCTTGGCTACCCTGCGCAAAGCCGGGGAGGGAGGCGAGAAGATATTGGCATACAAAAACCAACGTGTACACTGCTGCACATTTATTAGTCTTTTTAGGTAATTTTAATTTCATGATTCAGGGCTTTTGTTTCGATCAAAGATAGAAGGCCCACTTTACCTTATGAGGTGCTCGCTATTATGGATTCATTAACATAATCACTGGTTAATTAATTAATTGTTAATTCAAAAAATTGAACGTCCATACAATCGTTATTTTTCTTTAATTTGCTGTTTATGGCAAAACAGGCAATTGCAACTATCCGCAAGAAAGAAATTGTAGATACCTTTTATGAGGTTGCGCAGGTAGAAGGAATAGAAAATACGTCATTCGCAAAAATTGCGCAACGTCTGGAGATTCAGCCGAGTCTGATTGTACATTATTTTAAAAACCGGGATGAACTTATACTGTCTCTCATTGAATATAACCTAGAACAGTATAAAAAAATATTTACTATAGCGCATTCCGATGACCATAGTCATCGGGAATATCTAATCATGGTGCTGGATAAGCTTTTTTCACTTGAATGGAATGACCTGTTTGATGATGGCGTGTATTATAGTTGCTTTACGCTCATTTTCCGGCACCCGGTTATTAAGCAAAAGTTTAAAGAGCTACATTTAGAGCTGAGAGGTCATTTGGAAAATTTGATCTCAAATTGTGTTGCAGAAAAGTCATTGCAAGTAGAAAATCCATCCGTTGTGGCCAACCATATTTCAAATCTGATGGATGGAACATATTACTTTGTGAGTATGCTGGATGATAGCCTGGCGCAAAAGGAATACCTGGAGGAAAGTAAAGCGCTTGCAAAAAAGCTTATAGGCTTCTACAGCTAGTATGTTAAAGTGTGACAGCTGGAGCTGCTACATTTGGCTGGACCATTCGTTAAGCGAAAATGCTTAACTTAACGATCATGGATGGTAGGCACAGGTCACGCTCGCCCACGTCCCGGGCTGGAGGACTGGCGCCAGCGGGGTGTTATTTTCTGTCCTCTAAAATTTTTAACAGCTTGTTTGGGTCCTGTCGATTGCCCTCAAAATGCCGAAACTATAATCTGTTCATTTGTAACTTTGAAATAGATGCTAAAATTTCCCACCGAAGCTACCCTTACTTCTTTAAAATCAGTCGATTTGTAAATAAATGGTTTTTCAACAATTTGTTTGGTTCTTTCGGAAACCAATCTTATGAGATTCATTGAATAGGATTGGGACTTATTTCTCTTGACCCAATATTCCAAAACCCCAACAAATTAAAGGTCGGCCGTCCTTGTCATACTACATTTCGTTTAGCCATTCAAGGTTTCGTTTATTCATTGCTTCTTGGGAAATTAATCTTCCATTTTTAATATCTTGTTCGCTCATTTCCAACATGCCTTTTTGCTCATCGTTCAATTCCAAACGATATCATATCGCTAAAGGCTGTTTTCTGTGTTGGTTCGCAACTGGCTAATGCGTTCAAAAATAACCGGAAATAATAATCAATGTCAGAAGATCATGAAAAGCAGATGGAGCGACGACTGTGGAATATTGCGGATACTTTAAGGGGCAGGATGGATGCGGATGAATTCCGGGATTGTGAAAGAACATATAGTTGCCAATGATGGTAATGACAACCTTGCTTAAGTAAATTTTAAAAGGCATAAAGGCACTTTCCGAGGCGGATCAAAATGGTGAAGACAGATTTTTGCTTTAACAATTTTAGCCTAACTTTAGTCTATGGATAATTGTATTGCTCTTCAAACATTTGATAGTTTGAGGGAGTAGACTTAACCTTTACTAAAATTTACACATATGATTTCAAAGATACCAGACGCACTAACCAATGCACAATTTGCTGAAGCCTATGGAATATCCAGTAGATTATTAGGGTTGGCGAAGACTGCTCAAATTAATCATGAAGGTTCTCATTACATGCCACCAAGGTTGCCGTTAAAATAATGGAAGAATTTGGAGTTCCTAGAAAATGGAGGTGAAAGACAATTTACAGGACTTGCAAAGGCCAATTTACGCAGCTTCAGTTAAGGACTCCACTAAGGTTGAACACTCGCTTTTTGTCGTCAAGCGAATTCTACATTGTTTAAATGTTGCAAAGAAATGTCCAAGTATTTTGGGTTTGAGAACATCGAACGCTTTCTATCACTCCACGTCTCCAGCTTATTAATTACCGTTTCTCGATCTAAGTTCTTTCCTTTATGGGAAATAAAGTCAATCGATGAAAGTAGCTCAAGAGCAAAATCCGAGTAAAACCCAGTTAAGAAAGCAGTCGTTTTTATTGCAATGGATTTCAACTCAGGTTTTGCTTCAATATATTCCCTAACATCTTCAAAACCGTCAGCAATAAGCGTTAATGGTTCAAAAGGTTTTTTGTCCATATCACTGTAGCCCATTATATAGCTACCACTTAAGGTATTTAAAAGGAATCTTACCTTACCAGAATAGGGCCCGTAGAAATTCGGTTCATATCTTAACTTGAAATATTTACTTGCCCCAAATCTTTGTAGGAAATATGCCACTTTTTCACTTGAAAATTCAGATACATATTCTCCATTCCGAACCAAGTCGTATAATAGATATAAGAGCAAAGCTCTCGCATCAGTGAGCTTTACTCTTTCCTTTTTTAATTTTTCTTTGATAAAGGCGTTTGGCTCGTATACCAAAATTTCTGTATCCAATTTACTGAGGTGTTGTGCGATGATACGCCTAACCTTTTCCCATTCCAAACCCCCATTTCCAGCACCTAATGGTGGAATAGCAATGCTTTTTATATTAAAGTCATTAATAACTTTTATTAATTCTTCCAAGCCTTTTTCGATGTATTCGTATTCTGATGGTTTTCTCCAGTCTTTCTTCGTTGGAAAATTTATAATGATCTTTTCACCCGTGCTCACATTTCTGTCCTTGGTCACGAAAAGTTTACCTACTTCTACTTCTCCACTGTTGCACGCTTGGTGATAAGCTTTGAAATTGCTTGGATATGTCTTCTTAAATTGCAAAGCAATCCCTTTCCCCATTACACCAGCAGTGTTAACTGTATTGACAAGGGCTTCAGCTTCACTGTCTAAAATATTTCCAGTTAGATACTTAATCATAATTGAGTTTAATAGTACGCATTCGGAATGACTTTAACTAATTGCCCATCGATTCCAAAGCCAATCAGCGCTTGCTTTGAGGAATCGTTATAACAACCGTAGCCAACAATAAAGTTTGATGGAATGTCTTCCATCACCAAAAATTCAGCCTGTTTTTTTCTTTTTATATTCAAGTTATCGTTACCTCCCCAATATGGTGTTTTTACGGCAGTCCAGTCCACAATTTGAGGCAGTTCCATTATTTTGTCTTTGTTATAGAAAGAAGTCAAAAAGTCTGTTGCATGGCCATCTGAAAAATAATAGGTCAGCTCGGAATTAACTATAGATTGAACTGAACATACCACGTAAACTAAATCTTCAGGTTTACTCGCTTTTTCGACGAAATTGCCCCCTTGTTGGATTACGTACAGCATTGGCATTTTAACACCAAAATAAAATGGCGTGAATTTACCCAGGTTGATTACTTCGATGGTATCGAATGTGTTACCATTATCAACATTTACTTGTCTCGCATTTCAATTACTAATAAGACTTACATCACCGATTCCAACAAACGCAGGATTTGCTTTTGGAGACTCCTTATGAGTAATGCCATTGGCAAGAACGTGAGGAATGTTCTCAATGTGGAGTATTCTATAAATATTTACTTGTCCCAGATTCATGTTGTTAGGTTAGCAATTTTCCTGAAGAGAAACAAGAAAATCTAACAGCATTACTTACAGCATCTCGGCAAATGAGACCCCACGTTTGTATTGTTAGCGGTGATTCTTGGATGTGGCCTTTATAGACTTTCAAAATCGTTAGCGTTAATTTGAACTCGTCTTAT
>LXQK01000105.1 GCA_001683905.1 Marivirga sp. ANT-B6 | reverse complement strand
CTATCCTTTTGATAAAATTATGGAAGTTGGTTTGTTTGTCCTGAGGCTGTTGAACCGATAAGAACATTCATTCAGGCAGTGTTCAATATGATGAGTGCTCACCAAAAAAAACGGGTTTCTGATAAATATATGAAATAAACATATACGCCTAAAAAGTTTATCTTAGTTTACAGCATTATTCCAAGTTTCATTTCCAAAACCTAATTGTTCACCATGATATTTCTAGGTAAGGTTCGGGGAACTATCGTTACGCTGGACGTGGGCTCATCGGCCAAAATAAGCTCTGTTCTGTTGACAATAGCGCACAATTTAGGCCATTTGTTGTTCGCCGTGAAATAAATACTTTCTGATTTACTAAACTTATAGACAGTGGTCATTCCCAAACTACTTTTTCCAGTACTTCAAAATTTGCTTCAATTTTGGCTTCACCCGCTCACAAAGCCGCGAATGTAGACTTTTGATAATTGCGACTTTATTCCTAACTTCAAAAGGTCATGGACCCTGCTTTTCATTTTTGATCACAAGTCTCCCAAAAGGCAAGAGTTGCGATAACGGGGGCATGGGTGGAGACATTTACGACTTCCCCCATCCATTAAATATTCTTTAGGTAATATCTCAACCCTAGAGAGAGATGGGCATGGCTTAGTTTATTTGAAATGCTAACCTGGTTGATCTCATTCTCACTTTTTAAGTAATAAATGAATTGGGTATCAAATACATTTTGGAATGAAAAATTATATACGGGGTAATGAGGGTACAGGCCTTTGCGGTCTTTCAGGTAAAAGTGCCTCTGTTCCTTGTCGTTGGTGATGCTCCTTCCATACAGGCTTACGATATTATCCTGATGGTCTTTTAAAGGAAACACGATGCAGTTTTTCAGGCTGTTGAAGCTTGTTCCATTATTATATCCTATTTCCAGCTTTGCATCATGGATGCCACGGCTTTCAAGGTATTCAATGGCCTTTTTGCTCCTGGGCAGGGCTTGCTGAAGTTTGATAAAGGTTTCGCTTAGGTTCATTGGCTGGTGTTTCTCGTTGACTTGCTGGATTATTGTTTCTCCAATCAATTTTTTGGCCTTGGTAATGGCCTCATGCTTTGTCAGCTGCTCTTTCAGCATGATAAAGTCTATCTGGTCTATTGCCTTGCCTGTATGCTTGCAGTTGCCGGAAAGCAATGAACCGTGTTTGTCTCAGCATATACCTGCATGCTCGGGGGGGGTGGGCTGCAGCTTTATCCTTCGGTTTTTGCTTATGTGAGAAATATTTTTAAAAACTTTAATTGTGCGTTTTCGCTTAAAACTTATCACATTTACTTTAATCATGCAAGTGTTTTAATACTTTATTTATATCTGTATCGCTTTATAAAAATTGAAAAACAGAAGCTTTTTTGTTACTTTTGTAGTTATATAGAAGTAAAACCGCTTTAAAATGAGTTTAGCAGAAAGATTAAAGAAGGTCGGGACTGATAAAAAGATATCCCAACAAAGGTTGGCGGAAATGGCCGATGTACACTATACCAATGTGGGAAGGTATGAAAGAGGGGATGCCAAGCCTTCTGCCGATGTGCTTAACAGGTTGGCCGGGGCTTTGGAGGTTTCTCCCGATTACCTCACGAACGGGAGCATTGACGACAAGGCTCAAAGTTATATTTCCGACCGTGAGCTGCTCTCGCAATTCAAAAGGATTGAACAGATGCCAGAAGACGTAAAAGATTATTTAAAAGAGATTATGGATGCTTTTATCCTAAAAACTGATTTACAACAAAAATTAGCACATTAATGAACCTACAATACATCACTGACGGTAACGGGCAAACTACCGGGGTTTTTATTCCCATTAAGGAATGGAACGACCTTAAAAGCAAATTCAAGGACATTGAAAAAGAAGATGCTGACGTTCCGGAATGGCACAAGGAAATAGTTCGTAAAAGAATGGAGCTCTACAAAAATAACCCTGACCAGGCCATGGACTTCGATTCGGCTATGGACGGTATAGAAAAAAGCCTGTAAAATGTACAAAGCAATTATCCTTCCACTTGCTAAGCAGGATATTAAAGAAGCTGCCCATTGGTACAATGAACGACAGCCAGGACTGGGAAAACGTTTCACCCAGCACGTCCGGCAAAAAGTAAACTTTATCAGGCAGAACCCAAAGGCTGTAGCCATACGGTATGACAATGTCCGTACGGCCATTCTTGATGTTTTCCCTTATATGGTACACTTCTTAATC
>LXQK01000104.1 GCA_001683905.1 Marivirga sp. ANT-B6 | reverse complement strand
TAATACTGAAAGATCCGGACTGGGATTACAGCAAATATGACTTCTCTAATTTTACTGCGCAAAGCAAGCTTGCCTCTTCCTTTCTTGATGCAACTTCTACGAATTACGAGGGGTTTAAGCGCAGCGGTGGAAAGATGATTATTTACCACGGCTGGAGTGACTACGCACTGTCCGCCTTTGCCACCATCAACCACTATGAGGCAGCCAGGAAAATAGATGACGGAATACATGATTATATCCGGCTTTTTCTTTTGCCCGGAGTGCTACATTGCAAGGGCGGCCCCGGCCCCGATTCAGTAGATTGGCTGGAATTAATCCGGGATTGGGTAGAAAATGGCAATGCACCTGAACGCGTAGTAATGACAAAATGGAACGATGGAAGCAAGGTGATGCAAAGGCCGGTTTTCCCTTACCCAAGAAAGACTGTTTATAAAGGATCGGGGGATCCAAGAAAGGAGTTTAATTTCGATTGATGATTCAAATTGAATTTAAAAATTACATTCCACACGGTTGCTTTTAAAGTTACCTTTGGCTTATAATTATTAAGCGTAATCCTTTGCAACTGTCAAAAACCATACCGACAATGATCTTCTGGCTAATCTGAAAAGAGTGATCAAAAAATCCCTTGAAGCCATTTATGAGCAATATTGGTACAAATATTTCTTATTACTTCAACCACGCTGTGGTTGTGGCTGTAATTTTATACATCTTCCGTACCACGGGCTATTTGGGTTCAAGCCCGCCAGGCTTTGGGTGCCGGTTTTTGATAGTCGAACGCAGGTTATAAACTTTTTCTTTTGACTCTTGTCGTAATTCCTCCCGATGGATTCCAAAAAAGAATGCCGCAGTAAGTTACAATCACCTTCTGCGGCATTTCTAAATATCAACAAGCAGGGCTACAAACTGCGATTTACATCAAATCTTTCCAGATAATCAGCTACCCTCCTTACAAACATACCTCCTAACGAGCCGTCTACAACCCTGTGGTCATAAGAGTGCGATAAAAACATTTTATGTCTTATTGCGATAGCATCACCTGATGGCGTTTCTATGACTGCCGGTTTTTTCACTACGGCACCGAGGGCAAGAATGGCGACCTGAGGCTGCATGATGATTGGAGTACCCATTATATTGCCAAAAGAACCAACATTCGACACAGTAAAAGTGCCTCCGGACAATTCGTCAGGTGTGAGCTTTCCATCGCGCGCTCTTTTGGCAAGATCATTTACTTTCTTGGTAAGCCCTACGATGTTCAACTGATCTGCATTTCGGATCACAGGTACAATCAGGTTGCCTGATGGTAATGCTACGGCGAGGCCAATATTGATGTTTTTTTTCTTGATAATTCGATCGCCATCCACCTGTACATTGATCATTGGGTAATCTTTGATGGCCTTTACGACGGCTTCCACGAAGATAGGCGTAAAGGTAAGGCTATCCCCTTCCTTTTGTTTAAACTCGTTTTTATACCGATTTCTCCAGGTTACGATATTGGTAACATCAGCCTCCACAAATGAAGTAACATGTGGCGATATTCGCTTTGAGGCTACCATTCTTTCGGAGATCATCTTCCGCATGCGGTCCATCTGTATGATCTCATCTTCTCCACTTACACTTACGGCTACCTGCTGTGGTTTCTCTGTTCCCGATTTTTCTTGCTGGGCAGGCTGGAAATCCGGCTGCACATTTTTATCTTCCCAATAAGGCGTCGTTTCACCGGTGGGTGCATCGCCGCTTTGCTGTCCTACGTAAGCTAAAATATCCTTCTTTGTGACCCTCCCTTCCTTGCCACTGCCAGGGATGTACTCCAGCTCAGCCATTGAAATTTTCTCCTGCTTGGCTATATTCATGACCAAAGGAGAATAAAATCTGCCCGTTGCCGGCTGATCCAGCTTTTTTGCTTCCCCGCTTTTAATATTTTCCGTGGGCTTTTGGTCTTTTGCACCGGCAGAGGCAGTTTCGCTGCTATTGGCTGTTTCAGACGCTTCACCATTTTCCTGGTCACCTGTATCTAAAAGTGCAATAGTTTTACCCACCTCAACTACCTCACCCTCTTTGGCTAGTATCTGCTGCAGTACACCAGCATGAGTAGCTGGCACTTCGGTGTCTACCTTATCTGTAGCAACTTCAAGAACAGACTCATCTTCTTCTATTCTGTCACCTTCTTTTTTTAACCAGGTAAGTATTGTGCCTTCCATGATGCTTTCACCCATTTTGGGCATGACCATTTCTACTATTGCCATATCGATTTATAATTTGAGCCTGTTAAAAAATTTAAAATACTATTCGGAATTTTGTAAAATTGATGATTGCCTATTCCTAAAGCAGTGCAAATTTAGCACATTACTATTTCATCCCAATTTTTTTTCCATATTAACTTCCAAATTTTGCCTTACCAGGTTCAGTACGGCAATGCAGGTAAGGTTAATATTGATCTCCCGGTCCTTGGCATAAGCGAGTTTTTTTGTTATTGTTTGTTCACCATCGGCATATGCTATCCAAATCGTGCCCACGGGTTTTTCCGGTGTGCCCCCTGTGGGGCCGGCGATGCCACTGGTAGCAACACCAATATCGGCATGCATTAACGTGCGTACATGATTAGCCATTTCGATCACCGTCTGCTCACTTACAGCGCCAAATTCTTCAATGGTTTCTTTGGCTACATGTAAAACATTGATTTTTAAGCTATTGTGGTATGGTATAATGCTACCTTGAAAATACGCCGAACTGCCAGGGGTACTGGTGATGAGTTTCGACACGGCGCCGCCCGTACAGCTTTCTGCCACGGCTATGGTTTTGCCAGTTTCCTTTAAAGCATTGCCTACTGCACCTTCGAGCGTATCCTGGTCATAACCGTAAATATACTTGCCAGCAAGCGGTAAAAGCTTCTGAACTTCCTGCGCTACATCCTGCCGGAGCTCGGCCAAATCGGTACCTGTAGCCGTAAGCCGCAAGCGAACCTGACCGAGAGTTGGCAGGTACGCTAGCTTGATATGCAATGGAAGCTGCACTTCCCATTCCTGGATCTTATCCGCGAGCCACGATTCTCCAATGCCTGCAGTTTTGATCATCCTATGGTATATAATAGGCGTGGTAAAAAACTGCTGTAGCTTGGGAAGTATCTCAAGGGTCATCATTGATTTCATTTCGTAGGGTACACCTGGCATTGAAACAAACACTTTTTTCCCTCTTTCAAACCACATACCCGGTGCTGTTCCCAGCGTATTGCTGATCATGGTACAGGCCTCAGGAAGTGCCGCCTGCTGCCGGTTGAGTTCAGTGAGCTCCCGGCCCATGCGGGCAAAAAGATCACTCACTTCGGCCAGCGCCTGCGGATGCATAGAGATGCCCGAATTGAAATATTTGGCCAGCAAGGGCTTGGTGAGGTCATCACTGGTAGGCCCTAGTCCGCCGGTAATGAGGATGATATCGGCTCTTGCCTCTGCCTCTTCAAAGGCTTTTAAGATGATTTCTGCCTCGTCACCCACGGTTACCCTGCGGATCACCCGGACCCCTATCTTGTCCAGCGCAATGCTCATCCATTGCGTATTGGTGTCCAATATTTGCCCATATAAAATTTCATCTCCGATGGTTATGAGTTCTGCTAAAATATTTTTCATTGCTATTAAACGTATTTCGATTTGTTATTTAACGCGTACCGCACCATGAGGATGGCTTTTCAACTGATACTGGCACCACTTTTGATATTTGAGGTTTAAATGTTGAAGCTAACAAAAACATTCCACATTTTATTGGTTATACGTCGGCGGCAGAATTCGTATAGATTCTTTTAGTCATACAATTTTATGACGAATTTTATTTACACAAGTTGGTAAAGCATTACCTTTATATTTTTAGAAAA
>LXQK01000103.1 GCA_001683905.1 Marivirga sp. ANT-B6 | reverse complement strand
TAATTTTTATTCATTGAGGAAAGCGGATGGAAATTGAGCCGTGTTGAAACATGACTACCCACACCGGACGCTGGCGGATTATGAATTGAATTTTCAATCAGTTTTTTAAATGGCTAAGTAGAATATCAAAAACGGCGGTAGGGGAGATATCGCCATCAGGAATATGCTCGGCATTTTTGCTGACAATGATCGGCCATTCTGCTTTGTCTTCTGGTTTTCTTCCATGAGACCCTTTGATCAGGGTAGGATCAAGGGGTATAATATCCATCAACACGCGAAACCCTAATTTCTTTTTAAGCAACTTAGCTCCAATGGTTGGCATCAGGAGCTTGATACCTGGGTCAGCAATCATTTCTACCGGATCATAACCTGGCTTGTTGTGAATATCCACGATGCGTGCAAAGTCAGGGGCTTTTTGGTCATCAAACCAGTAATAGTAAGTAAACCAAGATTTTTTATCTGCCAGCACCACAATATCTCCTGCACGGGCATGGTCGATATGATATGCCGCCTTTTCCCGTTCTGTGAGTACCTTTTCAATTCCTGGCGTTTTCTTTAGTAGGGCGACTATGGCTTTCTTTACTGTGGGATCATTGATATAGATATGGGCTACTTGATGGTCGGCTACCGCAAAGGCCTTACTTGCACCAGGATCCAGCAGTTCAGTATTTCTTTCTTCCCTTACCTGCAAATAGCCCTTTTTTCTTAGGATTCTATTTAGTGACACCGGATTATCTACATGGCTGATGCCATACTCCGATAGAATAATAATCCTCGCAGATTTCTCTTCGTAGTATTTTATCAGCTGCCCGCATACTTTATCTATTTCATGCAAATCTTTGCTGATTTTTGACATGTCCGGTCCATGCCGCTGCAGGTTATAATCCAGGTGAGGAAGATAAATCAATGTTAGGGTAGGGTCATGTTGCTCGTCTACAGCTATGGACGCGTCAGCAATCCACTGGCTCGACTTGATGGAGGTAGCAGGCCCCCAGAACTGAAAAAGAGGAAACTGGCCAAATTTTGACTGCAACATATCCCGCAGGTCAGCAGGATGCGTATAACAATCAGGAATTTTTCGACCATCAGCCAGATAGTTAGGGCGGGGCGTACACGAATAATCTACCGTAGAATACATATTATACCACCAAAACATATTTGAGCAAGTGAAGGAAGGATCTAGTGCTTTTGCTTTATCCCATATTTTATCGGATTGAACTAGCTTATTCGATTGTTTCCAGAATTTCACTTCGCAATCATCGCGGTAATACCAGCCGTTGCCAACAATACCATGCGCTGTCGGCCATTTACCCGTGAGATAAGTAGATTGCGCAGAACAGGTAACAGCAGGAATCACAGGTTCAATATGCGCAAGCTTAGCATCAATAAGCCATTGCTTCAGGTTCGGCGTGTTTTCTCCCAGCAGACCTGAGGTTAGGCCAACGACATTTATAACAACTGTTTTTTGCATCATATCAGGCTGGGGTTTCTATACGCAACTTTTCCATTACCCAATCAAATTCCCTTACGATAGATTCGTCTACACTTACCTGCAAGTCCAGCGGTAGAACGTCCCAGGTATAAGTTTCAATTTCCAGGTGGTGATGCGCTTCGCGCTTTTTTAACTCCTCAAAAACGGCCAAAATATCCTGCTGCGTAGAACCTAACTGCGCGTAATTTGCTAAAAAAACAGGAACGTGAAAATGAATACGCCATTCTTCTACATCCTCCTGCATGATATGGGGAAGTGCTTCTGGTATATCATGATATTGCTGTAGATTGCCATTGTTCTTCTTTGCAACTACCTGGTGAAGGTAAGTAGGCTCATTGAAAGCCTGGATTGCCAACCCGATTTTTTCTCTGTCAGAATTGGTATTCTTAAAGGTAGCTTTTAAAGCTGCACTGATTTGAATTTTTCCAATTTTCAGGCCAGCTTCCTCAAAAGCATCGAAAACATACGCGGGGTTTTCGTAGGCAAGCGCAAAGTGGCATACATCATAACATACCTGTATATGTTCCAGGATAACAGACTTGGCCACTGCGGGAGAAATATGATACTTCTTTTGTAAAATCTGCGCTCCTAAAACCAGCAGATGCTGATTGAAATAATCAACCACTTCCTGCGTGTTTTCAAGGTAGCCGTCTGGTTCGGGTTCAATATCCAGATGAATATTGATACCTCGCTCTAGTTTTATTCTGCACATCTCTCCGGCTGCCATCGCAACGTGCACAGTAGCAGCTTGGATATGCTCATCCAAAGCTGATTTATCATGATAAAACCATGGTTTGTAGGTAAGCGGCGATGTAGAAATACTTCCAGTGACATTCTCCGGTAGTAGCTCCTCCAAAATATGTATTAACCGGATGGTATAATCCAATCTCTCTGGTGTGCTCCAGTCGGGCTGATGCACCTGATCTTTTACAGCTTGTTGATGAAATTCGCCATAGGGGAAACCATTGATTGTAAAAACATAAAGGCCGTTGCCAGATAGCCACTGCTTAAATTTGGCCAGGTTATAGCCTTCCAATAGCTCTTTAGATGCTACAGATGAAAGCCGAAGACCAATACCAAAAGGTTGATCAGGGGAAATACGCTCTTTAATTGCCAAGGTATGGTCAGCCAGGTATTGCATTACATCTTGCAGCTTTTCTCCAGGGTGGATGTTGGTACAATATGTTAAAAGGTTTCCTTTTGATATTTCCATAAATCAGATACTTGATTTTCTTAAAAGGTGAATGGCTTCTACTATTTTTTCTTCCTGCATTGTATTTACCTCTACGCCTTGGCCTATTTGCGCCAATAGCATAATCGTAAGCTTACCGCCAAGATGTTCGCGGAATTCCTGCAGACCATGAATGACTGCCAAAGTTTGCTGGTGCGACATAAGAAGTTCATCAATAAAGATACTAAAGCCCAATTTCTTGAGCAAGTAGATAATCCGTTTCCAATCGTCTTCAGTAATCATCTGCAATAAAAAGGAATAAGTGGAGTCGAGGGCAATGCCAATGGCTACAGCTTCCCCATGGCGGATTTGATAGTCGGTAAGCTGCTCTATTTTATGTGCTGCCCAATGGCCAAAATCCAGCGGCCGTGATGAGCCCATCTCAAAGGGATCGCCGCTCGCTATATGGTCCATATGCATCTGTGCACAGGTAAAAATAAGTTGATGCATCACCTCGGCGTTTCTGTCATTCAAAAGGGTGGCATTGTCCTCAATAAAATGAAAAAATGCAGCATCTTTGATCAATGCAACTTTAATGGCTTCGGCAATTCCACCTCGCCAGTCCCTCTTATCTAACGTTGTTAAAAAAGCGGCATCGTTGATGACCGCATAGGGGGGGGCAAAAGTGCCCAGGTAGTTTTTCTTATTAAAGTAATTAAAGCTGTTTTTAACCCCTATGCCTGAATCATTTTGTGCCAGCACAGTGGTGGGGATACGTATATGCCTGATCCCCCGGTGTGCGATGGATGAGGCAAAACCTACCATATCCAACACTGCCCCGCCACCAATCGCAATGATATATGAGTGCCTGTCTATGCTAAACTGATGGGTTGCTTCAAGGATTTTCTTCAACCAAATAGCCTCGGTTTTCGCCTGCTCACCACCGGGTACAATTAAAATTTCTTTACACAAAGTATGCCCCTGTATGAGTTCAAAATATGCTTTGATTTGTTCCACCAATTTCGGGTGATTTTTATGCACATTGCTATCAATGACTACATAGACTTTTTTTCCTGCTGCGTTGCCCAGGAGGTCCTGCAGCAAGGTATTGGAAGTGCTAAATACGTCACGGGTAAAGTAGGCCTTGTAATGATAAGGAACAGAAAATGACTGAGATATAACTTGCATGAAGAAATGTATCTAAAAGCCTTTACGAAACTGAAAACGTTTTGGCTAAAAATAGGGAAACTGGCAGTAATAATAAAACCATTAGCCCATAAAACCACCCTGCAAAACCTGCAGCAATGGCTGCATCAAGAGCAATCAGCGATATTACGCCAGCTTTTACAGCGCCCATAATAAGTTTGCCTTCTGGTTTGGCGACAGCTTTGAAAAGGGGAGGAAAAATGAGCAGCGAGAAAAGCAGTAGAAAGGGTAAAGCATGCCAGATATAGAAAGCTGAAGCAAGGGAAAGGAAAAAAACTGCACCAATAACGAAAGCATATAAAAAAACCGCACCCAACAACATTCTTTTGCTCCCCCCATGCACTTCCCCCCGGCTGATCATCGTGATAGCAGCAATAAATACGATAGGAATGAGCGCAAGAGACCACCTTTCCTGGATCATGTGAGGTACGGCGCTGATGCCCAGCAAAAGATTTCCCCCTCTACAAGCCCCCATATTGACGGGACCTAAAAAGCTATGGTGTTTTCCCTTCCAGTCATATAATATAGCCAGTGAGGCAACGGCCAAAGCAATAGTGCCGCTGGTTAAACTGACCATATAGGCGGCGGAAATGCCAACAAATAGGAGAAACATGCCCAAAATAATAGCACCTTTCAATGAAGCCAGGCCGCTCGGGATTGGCCGCTCGGGCCTTTCTACCCGATCGAGTTCAATGTCAAAAACATCGTTGAAAACAACGCCACCACCATACAACCCGACGGTCGCTAACAACAGCCAAAGTAGAGGGGTTGGATCAAGAATCTGGAAATTAAAAACCGGATGTGTTAAAAGAGGTAGTACGAGCCCGGAGGCAGCGAAGCCGCAAAGGATATCTGCCATGGCAGTAACAATATTCGCAGGACGGGCCAGTCTGGCATAAGCCATGATTCTTTGCATCCCGTATCAGCGAATAATATTAGAAGATTTCTTTTCTACTTTGGGCGCCTGTCCGCCACGGAGGATCGAATTGCCTGAAAAACGCTGGTCCTGGTTGATATCGATGCCACTCAGCCAGTCGGCTTCTTTCATCTGGCCGGTTTGCCCGAAGGATGCCAGAGCATTTTCATAAGCTACTTTTCTTACATCGGTCTCAGAAATTCCCCTTTCTAGCATTAAAGCAACCGTTTTTGGAACCGCTAAAGGATCACTGATGCCCCAATCTGCAGCACTATTGATGGATATTCGCGTTGAGCCGTATTGTTTTACAATTTCAACCATCCTTTCATTGCCCATTTTTGTAAATGGATAGATGGTAAATGCTGCCCAAAATCCCATATCAAGCACATCTTTCACAGTTTCTTCATTGTTATGATCTACAATGACCATACCTGGATCCAACCCATGTTCTATGCAAACTTCCATGCTCCGGATGGTGCCTGCCTTTTTATTGCGATGTGGCGTATGGATCTGTACGGGCAGTTGCATCTCTTTGGCGATATCCAGCTGCAGCCTGAAATATTTTTCTTCCGCCGCTGTCTGGTCATCATAGCCTATTTCACCGATACCGACGACACCTTCCTTGCTGGCAAATAGAGGCAAAAGTTCAATCACCTGCTCTGCCAAAGCCTCGTTATTGGCTTCTTTGGAATTCAACCCTATAGTACAATAATGCTTGATGCCAAATTGGCTAGCCCTAAACCGCTCCCAGCCGATAAGGCTACTAAAATAATCTTTAAAGCTGCCTACTTCTGTTCGTGGCTGCCCAAGCCAAAAAGCAGGCTCAATCACAGCTACAATACCAGCTTCCGCCATGGATTGGTAATCATCCGTGGTACGCGATGTCATGTGCACATGTGGGTCTATCATCATCATATCGATATTCTCTATCCTTTAATTAAATTTTGTTTTGTTGCCATTCTTCGGCGATAATTTTCCAGGTTATTTCTTGCTTTACGCTCTCTCTTTTTCCTTGAAATGAAGAAAGCAAGACTTTGCCCTGTGCATGGCTACTTTCAGACAAAGCCAGTACAGCAGCTTTTTGTTCAAGGGTTGATCCTTTTTCCAGTAAAACTTCTATATCTGCCAAAAAAGATTCTTCATTAAGAAAATTAACCATAGGTCGCCATAACTCTGGCGTAACATTTCTTCCGGCTGCCCACCGTTCATGAGCAAAATCCTGCAGCATGTGTGCTAGCGCTTTGTTAGCCCTTTTATCCAGGCCTTCGATGTGATCTAAAATCCTTTCCGTAAAGATGGCCTTTAGTATCATTTGGTTCCACGCGTTTTCTGATAAATGCAACTCAGGGTAGGGGTTATGCAATGCAATAGCTTCAAATACTGTGATAATGTTCGATCTAATTCCTTCTTCAGCTCTTTTGATGAACTTTTCCGGATTTGGTAGCCAGGGAAGTGCATTGTATAAAGCCACAAGTTCGTTCACCTCTGCTGTTTGGAACAAGGTATCGGTGACCTTCTCCGAAAGCAAGCGCTGGTCGGCATATTGCAGGAGCAGGACGATCCTGGTGGCCTGGTCCACAGTGTAACGGGAAATATCGACCTTAGGAAGTAGTTCAGATGGCGCACCTGTCGATGCCTTTAGGCGCATTTTACCCATGAACCGGGGCGCCATGCTAAATGACATATAGAGTTCTTTTTCATGTGGTGATTGTTCTATAGAACGCAGCTTCTCTTCCAGCCATTTCTGACCCCTGCTATCGACATTGTCGAAGATAGAGTTCTTCAAGTAGGAGATTCTCTTATGCGTTTGTCCTTCTACCATAGCTTTCTTAATGATCAAGACCCAAATCTTTTCCCTTCGGCTTACTTAATCTGATATACTTTATCTTCAACCCCCACCCCTTTAATAGTAATAGATTTCCAGCTTTTAGGTAATAGAGGCTTGATTTGCTCCACACCTTTGTCAGTTATTTCTAAACCACCGAAGCCAAACATAAGCGCCTGCAGCATGCCTCCGGCGCCCGTAGCAAAGTACGGATTAGTACCCCCGGCGGTTTCGGCCATTACTCCGAAGGGAGGAACTTCATTGGGCTTATATCCTTTAACAAATAGTGAATAGGCTTTTTCGCTATTTCCCATGCGGGCATAAAGTAGTGATAGTATCGCATGTGCCATGGCTGGCCCGTCAGGCGCCATCTTTTGCTCATAATATTTAAGGTCTTTTTCTATCTGCTGTGGCTCCCTGATGATATGTAACGGGTAGGATAATAAGTTGACATCTGCCTGTTTAATAACTTCTCCGTTGTAGGTAGCATGTTCTCTGGTAACGCCGTCTTTCATGGACAGAATCACAATATTATCCGCAACTTCTGTCCATGTAGGGTCAGGTGTTATACCTAGCACTTGTGCAGCTTGTGTAGCATATCGTAGCACCTCGATGGCTATACCATTTGTAAAAGCGTCGTCATCCACATTTTCCGCCCATTCGTCAGCTGCCACCACATTATTGATGTGGTATTTTCCATCGTAGCCTTTTTCCACCCTGCTGGCCCAGAAATCGGCCACCTCTTTCAGCATAGGGTAGCCTCGCTCCTCCAGCCAGTTTTTGTCTTTTGTTACCTGGTAGTATTTCCAGAATGCCCAGCCTACACAACCCGTTATATGGTGCTGAAAGGGACCCGTTAAGGCCCACACCGGCGTTGATTCCTGACCAGTATCATCAGATTCCCAGGGGAACATGGCCCCCTTATAGCCATGGCTAAAGGCATTTTTCTTAGCAGCCTTCAGCCTTTGAAAGCGGTACTCAAGCAATGACTTCGCAATCTCGGGCTGCAAAACCAAAAGGGGAGGGTACATCCACAATTCAGTATCCCAGAACACGTGTCCATTGTACCCAAGCCCGGAAAGTCCCATAGGCGACAGGCTATAACTGGTGCCTGCTCTTGAAAAGCTATATAGATGATACAAAGCAGAACGTACATCACGCTGGGCTACCACATCTCCCTCAATGATGATGTCGCTTTCCCATAGCGCCTTCCATGCGGCAGAATGCCGTTGCAGCAATCGGTCCTTTCCTTCCAGCATCGCATAAATGGTTAATCGTTCTGCCTCATTATGAGGATCTTCGAAGTCTTCGGTAGAACATACCGAACCAACAATATGGAAGGTATATTTCTGTCCTTTCTTTAGCTGCTTTTTAAACTTAAGCAGGTGCATTCCATAATCCCAGTCCTCATGGATTAGGGTAGGGTTTTCATGGTCTGCAAAAATGAAACTATTGGAAGCAGCAACCGTATGTTTGCCAGTTGGGCTTTGGCCTACAGAACTTAAAAGTGGAATTTTAACATGAGGCCGGTCAATCAGCGCATAATAATTCCTGACGTTATGTAAAATTTCGGGGGCTTCAATCACGGATGCCGGCGTGATTTCCACATCTTGCAATGCTGTTATTTCTATGGAAACCAGGGAAGAATAGGGCAGGTGGCGCAGCGCCATCATTTCGTGCTTTACACTTATTTTATTTCCATGCTTAAAAGTAGTCTGTAAAATGGCTTTCTCCATATCGAGGCTCTGCGTAAAGGCTGTGATATTGGCCCTACTGATTCTTTGGCCATCAACATCCAGAATCATGTTGACAAAGTTAAAGCCTTTCAAAATATTCGATACCCTTCCTCGACCATACCTGTCAAACGCACCATTCAAGACTACATCTTTAACCTTTAATGGTTCCGGAGAACTTACAAGTCCTATTATGCCATTGCCCAGGGTGATACCATAATAGTTATTTGGATCAATATTTTTTGCTTCTATAATCCAGCCTTCCTTTGTTTGGGCAAGTATCTGTTGATAAGATATCGTGGTGAATAAGCCAACAAGTAGCAATGCACATTTTCTATAACTCATAGTAGAAATTTAAACGGTAGCTATACGATATTTTAAGCTGAAACACAGCCAAAGAACAAAAACATTGCTATAACTTCTTGATCTTCATATTTTTAAACCAAACCTTATCGCCATGGTCCTGAAGGGCAAGGTGCCCCTTTTTAGCACTTCCGAAGTCAGGCATATCTTTAAACTTACTGTTCTTGATCATGTCTTTCCATGTTTGGCCGTGCATCTGGTATTCTACTAATTTATGGCCGTTTAGCCAATGTTCTACCTTCCCTTTATTGGATACAAGGCGTGCCTGATTCCATTTGCCTCCGGCATTTACCGTCACATATTTTGTGGCGATCATATCGTAGAGGTCACCAGCACGGTGCGTTTCTATTTGTCCGTCAGGATGGTTCAGATTATCGAGAATTTGCATTTCGGGCCCTGTATGCCACACGTGCTCATATTTTTCATCTTCTACGATATTGAAAATAAGCCCACTATTTCCACCTTTAATTACCTTCCAATCAAATGTAAGCTCAAAATTTTCGTATTCTTGATCGGTGATGATATCGCCACCATCAATGGTTTGCCAGTCTTTCTTTTTAGAGGGATCCAGATAAAGTGTACCATTGGCCACCTTCCAGGCAGACCCTATCGTTTGTTTTTTGAAGGTT
>LXQK01000102.1 GCA_001683905.1 Marivirga sp. ANT-B6 | reverse complement strand
ATAGCCTTCAGCTTTACTCAAAATTGTGCACGCGTAAGTCAGCAATACGCCATAAATTACTTTAGAACAAACATCTGCAATGGTATAGGTGATCTGTCTTCCTACAACACCGGACTCATTAAATAGCCAACCCTCTATACCTCCTAAATGGGGCATCAGATAAGCGCCTGGATACAGCATCCACGAAACCAAGAATAAAATCCAAATATTACTTAGCACTTTTTGGGCTTCTTGCGGCAATCCTTCCTTTCCTTCGGCAATCACTTTTCTCATTAGGTATAATATATGAAAGAAAAATATAGTCGATATGGCCCCCCATATGAAAAAGGCAGTAATATTGGTTACTTCATAAAACTGCCCTATATAACCGGTGATAATCATACCAGTACCTGAAAACCAAAATTGATTTCTAATGCTAACAAAACTTGATTTGGTAAGTGAAACCACAAAAAGGATTTGAAACAGAAGCATAGGCACATCTATCAGCCAGTTTAAATATCGATAACCATTGTTAAACAAATCTGATCCCTCGCCCAGGAAATAACGTCCCTTTTCCTGATCAAAAACAAAGCTACTGGTCCAATTATTGGCTTGCGCGTATAAAAGTAAAAATGCTGAAACCATAACTACAACAGATAATACAGAACTGATTCTGTATTTAGGTGCTACTGACTTTATAGTCAATACAAAATAGAACAGAGATGCCAGCATGACTGCATATCCAACGGTAAGAACATGTGCTACCATCTGGTAGGCCATTTCCGAAAATCCTTCATTGAGTCCTATGTAATTCTCAAAAGTTGCATTGCCTAATTCGCCCATAATACTAAGTTTTAATGATGAGAGTTTGGATAATAATTTTTTGTTTAATTTAACATTTTTCATAATTAAATGTTTAATTAATGATGATTTATTTTAAACAAATGTGGGGTTTTTACAGGATGATTCTAACCTATATTTGATTCATTTATAACCGATTGGGACGGTCCTCAATGTTTCCTTTAGTTGCAGGAGAAGGTTTTTGTAAAGTATCAGAACAAACAACTAGGGGTTGAAATAGCCAGAACAGCAGAAGCTACAGGAAAATTTGTAAAAACCTTATTTAAGGCGATAAAGGTATTCGGGGATGTATAATCTTGAAGATGTGGTAGATTTCCGGTTGTCAATGTTCCAGTGATTTATATTTACAAAGCGTGATAGGTAAGAACGCCAGATTGATATTGAATGACTAGAAAGTAGTTCCAGATCGCCATCTTCAAGTAAATCCATACGAAAAGTCGAAGAAATATTACAAGGACAGCAATGAAATTTCTCTATGTAGAATTACAAATAGAATTAAATTGTGTAATTTACTCTTATTCTAACGATTATAATGTCCAATACTCCGCTATCCTTTCCTCAAGATCGTCCTATTGACAAATCCAGAACCGGATATAATTCAGAGCCTGCCCAAAAGATATTGGATAGGGTGGAGGAGGCTTGTTTGATTGGAATATGGGAAGTGAATTTAGAAAATGACAAGCACCTATGGTCAGACAATTTTTATAAGATTTGTGGTTTAGAAGCCCGCCTAGGTGGAGCCTCGCAGGTACTAAGAGAATCGCTGCTTCACCCGGACGAAATAGATGCCGTGGGTAAGGCCTATGCTGAAACCGTTGCTACAGGAAAACCTTTCAGCATTGATCATAAAATAATCAAACCAAGTGGTAAAATCAGAATCATTCGCTCGCAGGGTTTTCTCGACGGGGATAATATGGGCAATTCACCGAAATTTGTGGGGATCTACCAGGATATTACTGATCTTTTAACCATGCCTGAGTATCAGGGAGCCAGTGAGGTCAAGGCAGGCCCCGGTCTTGCAGCTGCGGCCGATGAGATAGAATTAAAGAAGGAAGAAGAGGCCATTTTTGGTGTAGAAAAGATGTATAGGCATCTGTTTGAAAACAACCCCTCAGCGATGTTTATCTGGGACTGGGAAACACTTGCTATTGTAGATTGCAATGTAGAGGCTTTGATGAAATATGGTTATACCCGCGAAGAGTTTTTAAAGTTAACGATCAAAGATATCAGGCCTGAAGAAGATATACCGCTAATCGAGGCTGTTGCCCAGGATGAAGAATTCCATGGCCAGATTCATAAGAAAACCTGGCGCCATAAGAAGAAAAATGGGGCTTTGATGTATATGGAGGTCACCGGGCATTTGATGACCTATAATGGGAGGAAGGTCTCGTTTGTGCAGGTGCATGATGTGACGATGAAGATGCAGACTGAGCAGCAGATCAGAGAATCTGAAGAAAGATACAAGCTTCTATTCTATAAAAGTCCTCTTCCGAAATTGATTTTAGATATAGATAATTACCAGATCATAGATGTAACTGATAAGGCCCTTCTACATTATGGCTATACCAAATTGGAATTTGTCCAAAAAAATGTCAAAGACTTCATGCTGCCTGAGGATTTTTTAGCTTTTAAGGAAGTACAACTAGATTTCATTAAAAACAGACGAACTAGCAGCTTTGGGCTTTATCATCATCTTAAAAAAGATGGGACGCGCATTCAGGTGGAGATGTCAGGGAATTTCCTTCAATATAACGGTAAAACATGCCTAAAAGTGGTTTGTATTGATGTTACTGAGCGGGAAATAGCGTTAATGAATCTAAGAAAAAACGAGGAGAAGCTATTGAATGCCCAAAAAATTGCCAAGCTAGGTAACTGGGAATTTGAATATGCTAATAACGGCTTGTCGTGGTCTGAAGAGGTATACCGTATCTGGGGTGTAACGAAGGAGGAGTTTAAACTTACTGTTCAGGCATTTTTTCAAACAATTCACCCCGAAGATAAAGCAAAATTCAAGATGGACGCTGGTGCGGCAGCAGGGGGTAAGAAAGAACTGGACATTCAATATAGAATTTTGCTCCCGGATGGTACCATCAAATGGGTACATCAAAAAGGGAAACCCGTAAAATCTGCCGACCAGGAATATTTGGCCTTTGAAGGGACGGTTATGGATATTACTGTTGAGAAACAGATGGAATTGTCGCTGGAGGAAAGCAATAAACGCTATGAGTATGTGACTAAAGCAACTTCTGACGCCATTTGGGATTGGAACCTCCTGGCCGATACGATTTACTGGAGCGAGGGTTATAAAACTATCTTTGGGTACGATACCTACAAACAGGATTTCAATAATAAGTCGCGGGTGATGAAGATTCATCCTGCCGATCAGCAACGGGTATGGCAGGAGATGAATAAAATAATTGAAGGAAATATCAACCATTGGACGGCTCAGTACAGATTTTTGAAGGCTGATAATACGTTCACCTATGTATTGGATAAAGGATTTGTGGTTCGGGACAGTAAAGGGAGAGCGATTAGAATGGTAGGCGCTATGCAGGATATCTCTCGACGCATTGAACAGGAGCAGCATCTAAAATTATTGGAGTCAGTGATTACCAATACAAAAGATGCGGTCTTGATTACTGACGCAGAACCAGCGCCAGGTGACGATCATAAAATACTTTATGTAAACGAGGCTTTTATTCATATGACTGGTTTTTCAAGCGAGGAGGTTATAGGGAAGTCGCCGAAAATTCTTCAGGGACCAAAAAGCAATAGAAAGGAACTCGATCGTATTCACAATTCCCTCATGAATTGGAAATCCTGTGAGGCTACCTTGATTAATTACAAGAAGAGTGGCGAGGCATTCTGGATAAATTTCTCATTGAGCCCTGTCGCTGATAAAACAGGTTTCTTTACGCACTGGATAGCGGTGGAAAGAGATGTAACGGCGCAAAAATTAGCGGAAGCAGACCTTAAGAAACTCAACAAACAGCTGACCAAACAAGCAAGGGCGTTGGCCACGTCCAACCTCGAGTTGGAGCAATTTGCCTATGTTGCCTCGCATGATTTACAGGAACCGCTCCGGATGGTAACGAGCTTTCTGTCTTTGATCGAAAAGAAATACGATGCTATCATCGATGAAAAAGGGAAGCAGTACATCTTTTTTGCGGTAGATGGCGCCAGAAGGATGCGCCAAATCATCTCAGACTTGCTGGAATATTCCAGTGTGGGAAAATTGGAAAACAACCTGGAGCAAGTGGATATTGGTCAGCTACTGACTGAGACATTGTTATTCTACCAAAAGAAAATAGAAGACTCTAACACGACGATCGATGTAGGTGCCATGCCTGTTCTCGAAAGCTATAGAACACCACTTCAGCAGATTTTCCAAAACCTGATTAGCAATGCCCTGAAGTATCGATCCGTTGAACGAATACCTGCAATTAAAATAACTGCTGAAGAAACTGAAAAAACATGGAAATTTTCCGTGGCAGACAATGGGGTAGGTATAAAAGAAGCGTATTATGATAAGATATTCATCATCTTTCAGAGGCTACACAATAGGAGCGAGTATGTAGGAACAGGTATTGGCCTGGCGATATGTAAAAAAATAGTAGAAAATCTAGGTGGAAAAATATGGGTAGAATCGGCAGAGAACGTTGGCAGTACCTTCTATTTCACGATAAAGAAAGCCGCCAGGAATGTTTCTGAAAGCACAAACCGGAGATAGTAAATGTGCGAAAAGGATGCAGCTAAGCCATCTGTGATGGAGCGAAGGGGTCGTTGAAATTTGATCTTTTTACAAAATTAATTCCAAACATTGTTTTATTTAAAAACGCCTCTAATGAAGGTTTTATACAGACTTGCCCTCAAGCGCTTCACTATCTTCACATGAAAAGGTAAATTATTATATGAAACAGAGGCAAAGGGGGTCGCCTCAGAACCAAACCTACGGTAAAATTCTGCTACGTCGGGGATTTCAGGTGATTCAAAATCAAAGCATAAATCCTGATTCGCATTTTCTTCTAAAACTTTGTCTACCACGAGTGAAATAGCACTTAGCCGTTTTCCTTTTGCAGTGGAGGCATTAAATATATAGATTATTTTCCTGTTATACTTGAAAAATAACCCCATCGCCAAGACTTCCCCGTTCTCATTTTTGGCCGCTAGTAAAGTACACATCTGTCTGCATTTTGTTGCCTCAAATAATTCGCGTAATATTCTATATTCTAATTTATCACCTACAATTCCATATATTTTAGGCGCTACACTATCGTTAAACATTTTAATTAAAATATCTATTTCTTCTGACTTTTCAACCTTTACGCTTGACCGTTTCACCTTATTAATCCTCCACCTTCTATCAGCTTTATACCCGCTGACTATTGTTTCATAAGATTTTTTTAAGTCAAGATGATAGGTGTGATGTATTTCCTGGGAAAATCCTGGCAAGGCTGTCTCGAGTAAAAGCTTATTTTCAGTGTTGAATTTAAAAGCATAAACATAATTATACCTTTCTTTTATTAGCGATGCGATATCTTGCATATCTTTCTTATCGACTTCGCCATACTGATAAATAAGCCCCAGTTGCTGTGAAAGCAAAGGCTGTTTAATATAATTTAAACCAAACTTTTTGGATCTTGGTAGGGGCAAGACTGCTACATAATGGCCTTCCATTTCTTTTATGATGGCGTCCCAGCCTGGGGATGTAATGTCGAGATACCACGATAGGGCGTAAATTATTCCGTTCTTCGATTGATCTATACACCTATCCCACAGCGTTTTGTCTATATTTTTATGGTAAAAATATTGATACATCGTTAATTTTAATTTTATGCACTTTACTCCCGGTTATTTCCCACTGTTACTACCAGGAATTATAACTGCGGGAATTAATGCTTAAAATAATATGGCAATCACATACAAATATAGAGATTTTCCTTTAGATGCTTGTATGACCGACAGCGGTGCAGTAGAATCTGCTGGATCGTGCGGTAATTTCCCTGATCGGGTGTAATCTGGATTGACTCTGTCAAGATATTTCTCTGATCCGTCGTTACAGAGAACAACAGCGAAGTAAAAGAAATATTTAGTTCATCTTCTATCATTTTTTTTTACTCCAATACGCAAAAGACAGATCTACCCAGATTCTCTTTGGTAATCGTTTATTCCATACATACATACCAGCACGGCCACGTGCAGGTGAGCGCGGCAGCAAATATGGCCCATGAAAAGCTGCAACTCGGCGAGGATGGAAGCCTCGTAGTGTCCAGGCGGGGCTTTGTATATGTGTACCTGAGCTATGAAAGTGAAAGCCAGAACTGGGTTTATTTTGACGACCTGACGGTGACCCTGAAGGAATTTGGGGTGGTGCAGTCAGAAGACTATTACCCCTTCGGGATGACATTCAACAAGTACAAGCATGTAATTGGCAAAGAAAATGAATACCTTTATTAGGGAAAGGAGTTGCAGGAAGGGACGGATTGGTATGATTTCCATGCACGGGCGTATAGTCCTGCCCTGGGGAGGTTTATGCAGTTAGACCCCATATATAATGGGCCTAGCGGGTATGTGGGCATGCTGAACAACCCTTTGATGGTACTGGACCCTGATGGCAGGGAACCAACTTTGATAACTGCCCTTATTATAAGCACAGCCATAAGTGCGTTAAGCTACACGGCTTCTATAGCCTTTAGTGATGGTGGTTTCGAAAATTGGGATTGGGGCCAGTTTGGTAAAAACGTAGGAATAGGTGTTGAATCAGGTGCGGCGTCTTTTGGTATTGGTTCCGCTTTTAAAGGCGCCTTGGAAGTTACTACGTTAACGGCAGGCCAGAGGTCCGTTTTGTTGATACAGAAAGCAGTGGTCCATGCACATGTACAGGGCACGATTTCAGGCATTACAGGCGGAGATTATGTGAGTTCGGCTTTGTCGGGTTTGGCAGGCGGTGCTGCTGGGTTTGCTACCAATGGCATTGGTGCTGGAAGGAATTTTGCAGAAATCGGATCGGCCATGCTGCTGGGCGGGGCGAGTGCCGAGCTTTCGGGAGGTGATTTTTGGCGCGGTGCCACATCAACGATATCCAACGCATGCTAAAATTGTAGCACACCAATTTCTATATCTTTCCCATTTTTCTACCAATTTTGCCAATTTGTAATTGGGTAATATTTTTTCGCTGAAAGTAACAAATAAATCTTAAGGAAATTATACATTTATGTTGTTCAAGACAACCATCATTCCAAATGAAGATTTCTTTCAAAACTGCGTATATTTTCCTGTATCTAAGTCTTTTTATTTTTTTATCGTGTGATAAAAAAGAAGATATAGATGATTTCAGTAGTGTCAAAAGCCTCTATGTCGATTACCTGAACGCATATACCTCAGGTATTATATCGTGCAATTCTGAGATAAAAATTAAGCTTGCCAAAAAGGGCGAAACTGCTAATCCGGGTGAAAAAATTGACGCCGATCTTTTTGAGTTCGATCCTGCCATACCAGGAGAAGCCTTCTGGGAAGACGCCTATACCATCGTGTATAAGCCCACCGACTTACTTCGGGATGATACCCGATACAAAGCTACATTCAGCCTCCATAGAATTTTGGATGTCCCTGACGAGAATAAGGAATTTCGCTTCATGTTTCAGGTGATGAAACAGAATTTTGAAGTACACCAGGAGGGTATTCGGTTGTATAACCAACATGAGCTTGGGAAGGTAAAACTTGTCGGCTACCTCCAAACGGCAGATTTTGCTGCCGACGAAACCGTAGAGAAGATGCTTTCTGCCCAACAAAAGGGGCGCGAACTGGCTATCGTTTGGCAACATGGTTTAGCGATGAATCGTCATGGCTATACCGTAGAGCAAGTAAGAAGAGAAGATGAAGTGGGGACAGTAAATTTAAAATGGACGGGTAAACCGTTACATGTAGATTTGGAGGAGGAAGCTAGCATAAAAATACCGTCGCTTCAGGATTATAGTATCCTATCGGCTAACCTCGTTCGTGGCGAGGAAAATTATATATCGGTTTTCTTTTCCGACCCTTTATTAGAAAACCAAATTTTTGATGGACTGGTGCAATTGAATAACGCGGGCACACCCCGTCTGGTGGTGAACCTCAATGAACTTAAAATTTATCCAGGAAGCAGATTTACAGGCCAGTTGCAAGTAAAAGTTTTAAAAGATATTAAAAACGCCGCAGGATTTAAGTTGAAGCATGATTTTGTAAAGTCAATTGAGCTTACCCAGCAAAACCCGGAGGTTCGCATTGTACAGCAAAGCGGTGTCATTATGCCCGGATCTGCCGGATTGATCATGCCCTTCGAGGCTATTGGACTACAGGCAATTAATGTAACTGTAGTCCGAATTTTTGCCGACAATGTCTTGCAATACCTTCAGGTAAATAATATGGGCAAAGATTATCAGCTTAACCGCGTCGGACGTCCTGTTGCCTATAAAACTATTCCTTTAAATACCTCAGGAGTGGTCAATTTACAGGAATGGAATAGGTTTACATTGGATCTTTCTGAGTATATACAGGCGGAGCCGGGTGCTCTGTATCAGGTGAAACTGAATTTCAGGAAGTCCCAATCGATATTCTACTGCGCCGATGACGGTGGTGCACTGGAAGAGGTGGATGTACTGATAGAAGAGAATTGGGACGAGCAGTCAGCATCTTCTTATTGGGATAATGATGACTATGGTTATGACGATGGCTATGACTGGTCTCAGCGCGAAAATCCCTGCAGTTCTTCCTATTATCGCAATAAAAGCGTATCAAAAATATTGTTTTCGTCAGATTTAGGGTTGATAGCCAAAAAGTCAGATCAGGGAAATTTGCAGGTTTTCGTTACCAGCCTGCTCGACACAAAGCCACAGGGCAAGGTTGTGGTTGACGTATATGATTTCCAGCAACAGCTATTAGCTACCGGCACCACCTCTTCCGACGGCAAGGTAGAAATTTCCCTTTCCGCAGTGCCATTTGCTATTATAGCAAGAAAAGACAAGCAAACAGGGTACTTAAAGCTGGCCGATGGAAATACATTGTCGGTAAGTAATTTTGACGTATCAGGTCAGACTATTAAGGAGGGCATCAAAGGATTTTTATATGGTGAGCGGGGCGTGTGGAGACCAGGCGACACTTTGCACCTTACTTTTATCCTCGAAGATAAGCACCATTCGTTACCAAAGGGACATCCTGTGGTCC
The DNA here is from genome assembly GCA_001683905.1 of Marivirga sp. ANT-B6. Classification (GTDB taxonomy): domain Bacteria; phylum Bacteroidota; class Bacteroidia; order Cytophagales; family Cyclobacteriaceae; genus ANT-B6. The sequence continues at coordinate 884 of LXQK01000102.1, read as the reverse complement.
TGGAAATGTTCAACCCGAAAGGGCAGCTGGTGACCAGAAAGGTAAGCACTGGAACTGTAGGAGACATGTACAATTTTAATTTACATACTGCCACAGATGCACCTACAGGCAACTGGCAAGCCAAAGTAAGGGTAGGGGGTTCTGAATTTAAGCAAACATTGAAAATTGAAACTGTGAAGCCCAACCGGCTCAAGCTCGACCTTAATTTTGGAAAAGAAAGGCTTTCGGTCATAGACAAAGAAATTGTGGGTAATTTAAACGTCCGGTGGCTTCATGGAGCAAAAGGGCAAAATTTGCGCGCGCTCTTTGAAATCGTACTAAGCCCGGTAAAGACTACTTTCAAAGGTTTTCCTAATTACAACTTCGACGACGATTCGAAAGAATATTACGCCGAATCACAGGTGGTGTTTGATGGTCGGGTAGATGCAGAAGGGTTTGCTAAAGTGAATCTGAAAATAGAAGCGCCAGAGAACGCACCGGGTGCCCTTAATGCTATCTTCAAGGGAAAGGCTTTTGAAGAAGGTGGCGACTTCAGCATCGATCAGTTCAATATTCCTTATTACCCTTATGCCAGCTTTGTAGGCTTGCAAATCCCGCAGGGTGATAAGCGTGGATTTCTGCTCACCGACCAGGACCATGCCATTCCAATTGTCTCGCTGGATGCCAATGGAAATCCCGTAAGCCGGCAGGATGTAAAGGTAGAAGTGTATAAACTAAATTGGAAATGGTGGTGGGATAACTCGTATGAAGATTTAAGCAATTATGTAGGCAGATCTTATCATTCGCCTGTTTATCAAGGTGTTATAAATACTGTTAATGGCAAAGGATCTTATAAGCTACGTATTAATCAGCCCGAATGGGGCCGTTTTTATATCAAAGAAAAA
>LXQK01000101.1 GCA_001683905.1 Marivirga sp. ANT-B6 | reverse complement strand
TTCATAATTATCATTCTTAAATTAAACTCTATGAAATTAATAAGTAAAGAAGAACTGAAGGAACTAGCAACTATCCATGACGAAATCTGCATCAGTATCTACATTCCTACGCACAAAGCTGGAAAAGAAGTAATTAATGGACAAGATGCTATTTTATTTAAAAATCAAATCCAAAAAGCGAAAGCCAAATTAAAAGAAAGAAACTTCACTGAAATACAGTCTAAAGAATTATTAAAGCCCGCATACGATCTACTGGAAGACAGGGGGTTTTGGCGAGAGCAACATGAAGGGTTGGCTGTTTTTCTAAACAAAGATTTCTTCAAGATGTATAAGTTACCCTTACATTTTGAGGAATTTTGCATGATTTCATCATCATTTCACCTTAAAAAGTTATTGCCTTTGCTCAATGGTAACGGCTTATATTATATCCTGTCCTTGAATATGAACCATATCCGTATCTTTCAGGCGGACAAAGCAAATATTGAAGAGCTAGAATTTGATAAAGACACACCACTCAGTCTCGATGAGTCGATGAAGTATACCGAAATACAAAAAAGCCTGCAACATCATAGTGGCACAGGCTCAGGCTCCTCTGGGGCTATGTTTCATGGTCAGGCTAAAGGTATCAACCGCGACGACCGAAAGATCTTTGTAGAAGAATTTATGCGCAAAGTAGACAATGGGATTAACAAGTTAATTTTAGATGAAAACGTGCCATTGGTACTTTCAGGCGTAGAGTACTTGCATCCTATCTATAAAGAGATTAGCAAATACCAGCACATCTATGAGAAAGGAGTTGAGGGCAGTACTGAGGAGATGAGCAGTAGTGAACTTCATTCAAAAACGTGGCCGCTGGTTGAGCCCTTTTTTAGTTCTTCCCTGGAAAATTATATGCAGAAATACGGTGATCTTGCAGGAACAGGCAAAACCTCTTACGACTTGAAAAGCATTGTACCTGCGGCGGTAAATGGGCGAGTGGAGGCAATCTTCATCACACCCGAAGCCAGCCAGTGGGGGAAATACACAGAACAGGGTGCCAATCTTACCATAGATTTACATGACAACTTTGAGGAAAATGATGACTGTCTGGTAAGTATGTCGGCCGTGGAAACCGTTCTAAATGGGGGCAAAACCTATATAGTAGATAAAGAAAATATGCCAGAAAAAAATGTTGACACTGACATAGTGGCTGTATTTAGGTATTAGCAGTAGCCTTTTACCTGCGAAGAATGGTAGCTATTTACATCATTGTAAGTAGCTACCATTCTTTTTTATGGATCTTCTAGAACCTTGCTATTCCGCGTAGATTGAAAAACCGAGCCGACAAAGCATTGGGTACACCAAATTGTTGATTACTCACATCCCTGATCCAGGTGTAAGAGATAATATTGTTCGCGCCAAAGAGGTTTAATACTTCTGCCCCTATCCAAACGGATTTCAGGAAATATTTATCTTCAGATTCGTTGAGATTAAAGATTTTTGAAAATCCGATATCAGCCCGTCTATAGGCCTTTCCTGTAAATGCATTTCTATATTCCGTCAGATTCGGTGGCCCAAAGGGTAAACCTGTACCATACAATAAGCTTAGGCTCACCCTTATGGTAGGATCATTGGGAAAATGATCCTGAAAGAAAATACCCAGGTTTACGCGCTGATCTGATGGCCTGCGTACAAAACCATTACCATCCTGAAGATCTTCTTGTGTCGTGAGGAGGCCCAGGCTAAACCAGGATTCAGCACCTTTGATAAATTCGCCATTGACCCTGAAATCAATACCGGCGGCATAGGCATTTGCAAGATTTTCTCCATAATAACGAATGCGCACGTTATCAACATCATAAGGCACTACGTGATATAGATATTTATAATATACTTCGGAAAGAAATTTAAAATCTCTGTCCCACATTTTAAAATTATAATCCAAGCTTCCAATCAGGTGTACTGAAGATTGCGCCTTTAGATTCTCATTTACGTCGCCCTCAAAATTTCGCATTTCTCTGTAGAATGGCGGCTGTTGATAAAGGCCTGCTGCAAATTTCAACATTACATCTTTTTTCCAGGCTGGCTTAAAAGCATATTGAATGCGAGGGCTAATCAGCAGCTGGTTGTTAAGCGTCCAGTAATTGGTTCGCACACCATAGGTAAGCGTATGCTGATTATTGATATGCTGCGTTTCCTGCACATAGGCAGTAACACGGGTCGACAAAAGCGACGCCTCAGAATCGATGGGCTGGTCGAAAAAGATGTAATCGGCGGAATCTATAAATGTATACTCCTTTAATTGATCATCAATCTTCTCCATGGAAATGCCAACACCAAATTCTATGGTGTTCCGTGCATCGATCTTAATGCTATTTCTATTTTCTGCGCTAAGGATCAAAGCCTTTAGAATGTTTCGCGCATAAGCGTAGTTTGTTCCTACGCCCCGAATGCTGATACAGTCGTTGAAACCAGCGGAACCTGGGTTATTGTTCACATCGCAAAGCCTGTAACCACCCTCTATATCGAAGTATTCACGTTCTGTGGTATAGAGGCCGGAAACGATAATGTCAGAGATAATTTTTTTGTTGAACTTATGAGAAAGCTTTAGCCCACCCTGGTAGCTGTCATATTCAAGCAATTCCTGGCCCTCAAACGCAACGAATAATCTAAAGGCCCTGTCAATAGTACCGAAAGTTGTTTCTCTATTTTCAGGCTTTACAAAATACCTGTTGCGTGCATACGCCATCAATATACCTAGTTCCGTTTTGGGCTGCCCTTCTACCTTCTTCTCACCAACTTCGATGTTAATATAAGACTGCAAATCAGTAAAACGAGGCAAATATTCACCCTGCGTTTCCAAAGTATTGAGAAGATACCGCGAAGTTTTATGGCGCGTACCGAAAAGATAGCTTATTTTCCCATTGTTGGTGACGCCTTCCACATGGGCAGATCCTCCAAGTAGACCCATACTTAGAGAACCGGCAGGCTTTTCTGGCACCTTATACTCAATATTCAAGCTCGACGACAATTTATCCCCATACTTAGGCTGCCAGCCACCAGCAGAAAATTCAACATTCCCTACCAGATCGGGATTGATAAAACTCAGGCCCTCCTGCTGCCCGGCCCGTATTAAAAATGGCCTGTACACCGGAATATTATTGACATAAACCAGATTTTCGTCAAAGTTTCCTCCGCGTACCATATATGCTGAAGAAAGCTCATTGTTACTGATTACACCAGGCAACGTAGATAAAATTTTATTAAATTCAACAAATGGCGATGGCAATAGCGTTGCATTCAATGCATCTAACTGTATCACGCCGGGCTGATCCCGAAATTCGTCCTGAAGCTTCCCATATACATCTACGCTCTGTAAAAGCCGAACTTTTTCACTCAACGTATAAGCCTTTCTAATCTCCGATTGATTGATTAGGATCGTATCAGTTTGCGTATTGTATTCCACATGGCGCAGAATAACAATGGCCACTGGCAAGTTGGCCGTTTTGAGCGTAAAATTGCCCGATGAATTTGTACTTGTTCCCTGAGCTGTGTTGGCAACTTCAATAGTAACGCCCTCAACAGGATTTCCTGCCTCATTTGTGACGGTACCACGAATGGTAGCATTTTGCGCAAGAGAAACTATGGATGAAAGGAAAACAAAAGTGCATATTAGGGAGACTATTCTTTGATACATCATCAGCCTATTCCGGGCAGTCTTCTTTTCAAATCCCATTGCATGGATGAAGCTAAAGACAGATTTCATTTCTTCCGGCGTATGCAAATCCTAAGGCTATGGTTACGGTAAATCTTGAGGGACAAGGCATGTACTATTGTAACGGCTGTATATGACTAATATTCTTTAGATCGGCAATGGTGCCGGCAGGGTCATTAGATTTGAAGACGAAACTTCCGGCTACCAGAATATCCGCACCTGCTTCCACTAATTTAGGGGCGTTGTGAATATTTACACCACCATCTATTTCAATTAAAGCGTTTGAATTACAATCCGAAATCAGCTCCTTTAATATCATTATCTTCTTGTAGGTATTTTCTATAAATTTTTGCCCTCCGAAGCCTGGGTTTACCGACATCAGGCATACTACATCTACATCTTCTATAATATCTTCCAGCAGCTGCACATGCGAATGAGGATTAAGAGCCACACCTGCCTTGCAACCCAAGTTTTTAATTTGCTGAATATTCCTATGCAGGTGTGGGCAGGCTTCAAAATGTACCGTGATGATATGGGCGCCCGCATCTTTGAATGCCTCTACGTACTTTTCAGGATGCTCGATCATCAGGTGAACATCGAGGGGCTTTGTCGCATGCCTGCTGATAGCATCACATACGGGTATGCCGAATGAAAGATTGGGAACAAATACACCATCCATGATATCAACATGTATCCAATCCGCCACCGTTTCATTAAGCATTTCAACTTCAATCTGTAGGTTAGCGAAATCTGCTGCTAAAATAGAGGGCGAAATAATAGGCTTCATAGCATGAAAATTAAAATGATGGACCAGGGGTACCACCATCGGGGTAGATTTTGAACAAATATAAAAGAATTCTTGAGGAAAGAATTATCCTTTTGACGTATATCCGTCGAGACAGCGGAAGATAATACGATATGATACTACTATTCTTTTATCAACCTGATATTTTCAGAAATACCATCGCCAGCAATAAATACATAATACACTCCACTGGGTAGTGTAGACATCGGTAAAGAAAAAGTATCCGATTCACCATCTATTGCGTAGGACTGGGAGTTCACTAATCCTCCTTTAATATCCCGGATGCTTACCTCCAGCATCTGGTAATTGAAACCGGTGGCTTTAATATAAAATGATCCATCTTTAATTGGATTGGGAAATATCTGAAACCTGCCTTGTAGTTTGTCTTCGAAGCCAGAAATAATCTGCCCCTGCGCACGCTCAAAATGCGGTATCCCAAACCCATAAATGGTGTCTGGCTTATCAACCATTGAGCCTGATAAAAGCAGCTTATCAATAATAGCGGCAGCCGATAAGGTAGGATTTGCCTGCCACAGGCCAGCTGCCAGTCCGGTAATTAGCGGTGCCGCAAATGAAGTGCCGTAGGCCTGGCCGATATTACCATCGCTCTTTCCGACAATAGCAGGCGATCCTAAGGCAACCACATCCGGCTTAATCCTTCCATCTGCGGTAGGGCCTCTCGAACTAAAGTTGGCAATGGTATAATTTGTGTTGATGGCACCTACAGCAACGTTCAATAAGCCATCCGCAGGAGGCGTAATGTACTTCCATGATTTATTACCTTCATTTCCAGCGCTATTTACCAAAAGGATGCCTTTGGACGCAGCGAAATTAGCAGCCTGGGTAATGATGGCCGTTTTTCCATCCAAATCTTCATAGACGTAGTTCATAGATGCATCGCCAAAGGTATTATACCCCAATGAAGTACTGATAATATCTACACCAATACTATCGGCATACTCGGCAGCTACCAGCCAGTTGTATTCCTCAATTCTATACTCACTGCGAACATCCTCAGTAACACAGAGCACAAACGAAGCATTATAGGCAGTGCCTACAAGTACATCTTCTTCATAAGCGCCTATACATGAAAGTACCTGGGTACCATGGTCATTAAAATCAAAAACATTCGGCTGATTGTGCACAAAGTCATAGGCACCGATAAGCCGCTGATTGGTAAAAATATGGCTGAAAAAAGCAATAGAATTTACGTTGATAAATCCCCCATCAAAAACGCCTATCAGCATATCTTCTCCTGTAAATCCTTGTGCATGCATGGCGGGTATGCCAAGCATCTCGTTCTGTAACTGGCTGGTATTAGATTTCTTAGCTATTCTTAGTGGTGAAGAAAATTTCATTTTCCCTTTTTCCCTGGCAGTAGGAACAATCCCGGGTGCAGCATATTCCTCTTTCAAATACGAAGGCAGCGCTCGAATGGCACTTAATTGCTCAGCATTGGCTTCAATAATGACAGCATTGAACCATTTACTCGAAAATATAGGGTTGGCACCTGTGGCTCCTATAGCAGAAACATACGCCTGATTGACAGGAAAATCATTTTCTGTAATCGATAACCCCTGCGTTGTTCTTCTTTTAATGGATCTGGGCGACAAATAGGCCTCAGGCGCATCGGTTGTATACACAGTATTTGCCTTATCTTTTAAATAGATCACATACCTGTTTTCCTGACCAATCAATTCCGAGGAAAATGATAAAATCAACAATACGCAGCCTAAAATTCTATTCTTTGCCATAATCGACCAGGCGTTGCCTGTATTTTTTTCCTATTTCTATGATCCCCTCACCTATGCAATTCACTTCAGTACAATATTCAAGCTGTAACGTTTCCTTATACACCAACCCAATGTCTCTGCCAAATACTTCCATTCGTCTATCCAGGGAAATAATTATATCGTTATTGTCAAAATGTGTCACCGTGAGCGTGTTTTCATAAGAAGTTTCACCAGCCGAAAATTGTTCATCAATATTGCTCATTTTATACATTTCATCACCATTGGTATTATAGGCATTTCCATTCCAGACTTTACCTTCCTGCACAGGAAAAACAAGCTTTACATAAGGCACATTACTCTCCGTGACAATCACATTCCTCGCATTCTTCCGAACAGACCAAACGGAATCCAATTGCCAGGTATTGGAGGATGTCTTTCGTGAAAACCTTTCCAACACATAGCTATACGTATTATTAAGCAGAAATGAATCAGCCACCACCTCTTTCATTTGTAGGCGAACCGTATCGATTTCTCCGGTGATCTTATACCTGATATCTTCCACGTCATATAAACGATATTGGCCAGTCTCCAACGGGAAATAGTTAAACCCAAGCCTTACATCTGCAGGATCTAGTGTGGTCGTCTGGCAGCCAATTAGCAGTAGGCAGCTCAACAGAAACAACAGGCTTCTACTGCACATGTTGCCTGAAACTAGAAGATATCCAACCTCCACCAATTACATCATCCCCTTCATAAAATACCGCTGCCTGCCCCGGCGCTATCGCGTTGACACCATTGCCAAAAAAGACTTTCATTGTATCCCCCACCTGCTCTATAACTGCAGGAGCACCTTTGTCATTGTATCTTACTTTCGTAATGGTATCCAATCGTTGGCCATTTAGATCGGCGTATTTGCTTAAGTTAAGACTATTCACATACATACCATCTCTGAATAATTCATCAAAAGTGCCTAATACAACTTTATTGTCTTCTTTTTGAATTTCTGTTACATATACTGGATAGCCTAAAGCAATGCCGAGACCTTTTCTTTGCCCAACGGTATAAAACGGATATCCCTCATGATTGCCCACCACCGAGCCATCCTCAAGTACAAATTCTCCTCCCACCACTTTTTCTTCAAGCCCTGGCACCCGTCTTTTTAAAAATCCGCGATAATCATTGTCTGGCACAAAACAGATCTCATAGGATTCTGACTTGGTAACGAGCTCTTTAAACCCCCTGTCCATAGCCATCTGGCGTATTTCAGTCTTCCTTAAATTCCCTAACGGATACATGGTACGGCTAAGACTTTCCTGTGAAATCCCCCACAAGGCATACGATTGATCTTTATTTTCATCTAATCCTTTAGAAATCACGTACCTTCCGGCTTCCTCACGAATATTAGCGTAATGGCCTGTTGCAATAAACTCGCAATCCAGCTTATCGGCCCGGCGCAAAAGCGCATCCCATTTAATGTGGGTATTACACAAAACACAGGGGTTTGGGGTCCTACCTGCTAAATATTCGCCAGTAAAATGATTGATTACAAAATCGCCAAATTCCTCACGGATATCCAGGATATAATGGGGAAAGCCAAGGTTTACCGCAATATTCCGCGCATCATTGATAGAATCCAGGCTGCAGCAACCGGTTTCCTTTTTGCCTGGTGCCGAGGAGGCATAATCCCAGGTTTTCATTGTCATTCCGATGACTTCATAGCCTTGCTCATGAAGCATTACAGCAGCAACAGAGCTATCTATTCCGCCGCTCATAGCTACCAATATTCTTCCGTGTTTACTCATTTTTTCTTCACCAGATTCAAAGTCTGGCTTTTTTTAAATTGATTTATTAGTGAAACTAATTAATTGATTCCCGAACCTTTTGCGTATAGCCTCTTAGTGCTTCCTTAAAATCCAAATGCTCTGTCTTCATCTTGTCCAGAATCCAGATTGCCGCAATAATATGGGTAAGTTTCTCTCCCTCATCACTTCCTTCCACTTCAAAAGGAAGATCTCTTTCTTCGATAAGCGCCTCTTCTGCTTCAATCAATTTATGAAGCGGTTGGCCTTCTACTAATCTTCTAATTGCAGGTATTTTCATATTTATATTATATTCTAAATTACTTATCAGCAAAATTCATTCCCGAATCCTTCGGGCGCCTGGCACATTCTTCGGTTACCATTAGCTGACGGATCAACGAGCATTAGTAAACATATATTGATGCACGTTTACAAATTGTTAATGCAGGCTTTCCAAAAGCGAAACTACCGCCTCTTCCTTGTTGGTACAATAGGAGTCTACTATTTCACCATTTTTTAAAACTGCAAAGAAAGGAAGATTGGTAACGCCGGCAAACTTTCGGGTCTCAGGACTTTTTTCCGCATTCACAACAAGAAACAGGATATCGGAGAATTTTTCGTCATTGGAAAGTCGCTTATACTTTGGTGAAAATAATTTACAACTTCCACACCAGTCCGCATAGTATTTGACAATTATTTTGCCATTATCTTCTACAAATTGCTTAAAATTTTCATCTGTAGCTAATTCTGCTGCCATTTTTTGCTTAGTTTTGATTTCTTTAATTGATCTTACAAAGATAGTTGAATACGACCTTTATATTTCAACTATACAGGAACAAAAATTTATTTTATTTGTTCCTGAAAAACTTCAAATCATTCATGGCCTTAAAAACTTTTGTACAGGTAAATGGAATTCAAAACCTTGCCGATGCCCGCTATTGTGCCGGTATGGGTGTAAACATCTTAGGTTTTGATGTTGATTCACATACAGAAAAATATATATCGGCTGAGGAATTTAAAGAGATTACGGGTTGGTTATCCGGGGTAACAGTGGCCGGTGTTACCAGCAGAAATTCTTCCGAAGATATTGACGAAATTCTTGCTGCTTATCCGCTGGACTACATACAAATTCATACCGCGGCTCAACTTCAAGCTGTCAGGAATAAGCAGATTCACGTTCTTTTTAAAATCGATCTAGATCTTCAAACTGACTTTGCTCCTATCGTTGCACAAATGCAGCAAATTAAAGAGGATGTAGCTTTCTTTATCTTTGAATCAAGATCTGGCGAAGAACTTAGTAGTCTCAACCCTACTATTCTATCACTAGCCCAGGATTTTCCGATTCTGGTAGGCAAAGGGTTTCTTGTGAATGTAGAGGATCTGGTACAAACCACTTCGATAGGTGGCATCTGTCTAAGAGAAGCCGATCGACAAAACATCGGGCTGGACGATTTCGATGTACTGGCCTCTATGCTGGAAAAGCTTGAAACTGAAGAATTTTAACATGATATTTTATATCTTTTGATAACTTTTGACCTGCTTAACTGTTAAAAATCACTCAGCTGTTCTTTTTTTGCGTGTTAGCTTTGATAGCTAACATGGTTATTTTTTAAAATTTGTCCTATGAGAAAATCAATTGGCGCTCACCTAAAAGCTAATAATATTTGCACATTTACTGTATGGGCACCAACTGCAACAACAGTTACCTTACAGCTTGTTTCGCCAAAACAGCAATCTATACCCATGCATCAAGATCCAGCTAGCTCCGGCTACTGGGAAATTGCTTTACCTGGAATCGAGCCTGGGGCAAGGTATCAGTTTAAAGTCGATCAAAAGGATGCCCGCCCGGATCCTGCTTCTTTATCACAGCCAGAGACCGTCCACGGACCCTCTGACGTAGTAGATCTCCATCACTATGCCTGGAGGGATAAGGATTGGAAAGGTATTGCGTTAGAAAAAATGGTGATCTATGAACTTCATGTGGGCACTTTCACGCAACAGGGTACCTTTGAAGGTGTTATATCAAAATTGGACTACCTTGTCGACCTGGGCATCAACGCGATCGAAGTGATGCCCATATCGCAATTTCCAGGAAATAGAAATTGGGGTTATGACGGCGTTTACCCGTTCGCAGTACAAGATAGCTACGGCGGCTTTGCTGGATTTCAAAAACTCGTAGACGCTTGCCATCATGTTGGAATTGCCGTGGTTTTGGATGTTGTGTATAACCATATGGGGCCAGAAGGTAATTATCTTAATGATTTCGGCCCCTATTTTACCGATAAATATGCCACTCCATGGGGTAAAGCACTGAATTTTGATGACGCGTACTGCGATGGTGCTAGAAACTTCTTTATTGAAAATGCGTGTATGTGGTTCGAAGCTTTTCATGTCGACGCTTTACGACTGGATGCGGTTCATGCCATCAAAGACTTCGGCGCAAAACATTTTTTGCAAGAACTATCCGACGAAGTAAATGCAATAGCCGACAGGACGGGCCGTCACCTGGTCTTGATCGGAGAAAGTGACTTAAATGATCCAAAATTCATCTCGCCTCGAAAAAAAGGTGGTTACGGCCTCGACGGCCAATGGGTCGATGAGTTTCATCATGCTTTGCATGGCGTACTTACAGGGGAAAGTCAAGGATACTATGAAGATTTCGGCTCCCTTCAAATACTAAAAAAAGCGTACGAGGAGACATATGTTTATAATGGCATTTACTCGCCGCATCGTAAAAAAAAATTTGGAGCAAGTGCGGCAGGACATAATTTCGGTCAATTTATAGTTTTTGCCCAAAACCATGATCAGGTTGGAAACAGGATGCTGGGTGAACGGCTTTCATCACTGGTATCTTTCGAGGCATTAAAACTTGCTGCAGGCGCTTTTCTTTTATCGCCTTATGTTCCTATGCTCTTTATGGGTGAAGAATATGGTGAAACCAACCCCTTCCAATATTTCATCAACCATACAGATCCTGGGTTGGTAAAGGCCGTGAGAGAGGGTCGTGCCAGTGAGTTCAAAGCATTTCATAGCAAAGGCACGGTGCCAGACCCTCAGTCAGAAGAAACCTTTCAGAAGTCTACCCTGCAATGGAATTTGGACGATGCACGGGCGAAAGTTTTATTCCAGTTGTATAAGACTTTAATCCATTTTAGGTCCACACACCCTGCTTTTGATAATTTTGATAGAAAATCTTTCAAAGTGTCTATTTTCGAGGAAAAGGGATTGCTGATTCTCGAGAAGACTGGAAGTAAAAGCTCGCCGCCTATTCCCTTAAATACCTTAATTACCATCTTAAACTTTAGCAGTCAGGCTGCTGAGATTTCATTCGGAGTAAAAGATGAGATCTGGAAAAAAATACTTGATTCCTCCGATGCCAAATGGCAAGGAGATGCCAATTTACCCTCGTCAGGCAAAACCGATAGTTCTGCAATTATCATCCAGAGCGAATCTTTTATTCTTTTTGAAAGGGACTAGTTCCCCATGCTTTTTTTAATAATTGATACTAATCGGGCAAAACAATGATGTAAAAATTCTATTACATCATGTATAACTAGCAATTTTTATGATCATACCTTCATCGACCTACAGATTACAAATTTCTAAAACTTTTACCTTAGAAGATGTGAAACAAATAATACCCTATTTGAAAAAATTGGGTATTAGCACGATCTACGCAGCGCCAATTTTTACGGCAAGGCCTGGCAGTACCCATGGTTACGACGTTACCGACCCTCATACCGTTAATCCCGAAGTTGGGACATTAGCGCAATTGGAAGAGATAGCGACACTGCTAAAAGAGCAAGGCATGAGCTGGGTTCAGGATATCGTACCAAACCATATGGCCTTCGACACCAATAACGAATGGTTGATGGACGTAATGGAAAAGGGAAAACGCTCGCGCTATTGTAAATTTTTTGATATCAACTGGTATCATCCTGAACCCCGTCTTAAAGATAAATTAATGACGCCATTTTTGGGAGCTCCGATTGATGAAGTAATAGAATCCGGAGATCTTTCTGTCAGTTTACTGGACGACAGATTGGTACTAATGGTATATGACAACCCCTATCCTCTCAGTTTGCATTCATATCATACAGTTTTCACCAATGCTGTCGAATATGAAGCCGATTCCACGCCAAATGATTTTGTACAGGAACTTGCTGGCTTGAGTAAGTCAGTGAAGCTGGATAATCCAGAAGCAATAGATAAATTTGATGTAGTAAAAAGAAAGCTTGCTGAAGCACCTGCAGGATTTAAAGACACGATTGAGCAACTTTATAGCGATGACATAAGTCTGCTGAAAGCGCTTCTGAAAGAACAGAATTTCCGCCTTACCTATTGGAGGAGCACAGAAGAAAGGATCAACTACCGACGCTTTTTCACTGTCAATGATTTGATATGTCTTCAAATGGAAGACAAAGAAGTGTTCGATCATTACCACCAGTTTATTAAATCGCTTTACGAGAAAGGGTGTATTCACGGTGTACGCGTAGATCATGTCGATGGCCTAAACGACCCGACGATATATATGGAACGGCTCAGGGACCTCCTAGGTGATAAGGCCTATATTATTGTAGAAAAAATATTGGAATGGGAAGAGAAGGTACCTAGGCAGTGGCCCGTTCAGGGTACGAGTGGTTATGGCTTCCTCGCAAGTGTCAGTCACCTGTTTACAGAACCAAGAGGCAAAGACAAATTTCAAAAGATCTATGATAAATACATCCTGGATCATGTAGATTTTAAGGCGCTTATCTTTGAAAAAAAATACTTCATCTTTAAGAACAGGATGGCGGGTGAACTTGACAACCTGATGCATCTGTTGCTAGCATTGAATATCATGCCAGCAGAGAGTTTCAATAGCGATGAAAACGTCAAAGAAGCTTTGGCTGTATTTTTGGTATGTTTCCCCGTATACAGGATTTATAGCAATGAGTTTCCCTTGCCAAATGAAGACGCAGCCATTATCGATAAGACTTTTACAAAAGCCATGGCGCATGCGCCCCACCTTTCGGAAACCTTTGCCGATCTGCGGCAGGTATTCAGCGGCCAAGCTGGCGACACACCGGAAGTAAATGAGAAAAAGTTACAATTTTTCAGACGCTGTCAACAATATACAGGGCCTCTCGAGGCTAAAGGTGTTGAAGATACCTCATTTTATATCTACAATCGGTTGATTTCACATAATGAAGTAGGTGATACGCCGGAAGTTTTTGGTATTGATGCGGCCACGTTTCATGAAAGAATGCAGCGAAGATTTAAAAATACGCCCTTGGGCATCAATGCTACTGCAACGCACGACACCAAAAGAGGTGAAGATGCACGCCTGCGCATCAATGCCTTAAGTGAAATACCCGAGACCTGGGAGCAACATATACAGGTTTGGATGAAAGAAAATGAAACCTTTAAAACCGAAATTGGAGAAAGTCTGGCGCCGACCAAAAACGACGAATATTTTATATATCAGACCATCCTTGGTGTGCTTGATATGGATGGTAAGATGGAAGGTAATTTTGTGGAAAGAGTGCAGGAATATATGCTGAAGGTGGTACGTGAAGCTAAAGAAAATTCAAGTTGGGCAGAGCCTAATGAGGCCTATGAGCAGGCCGTATCTGAATTTGTTGAAGCCATACTAGGCGATAATCGTGTGTTTTTGACATCTTTTCTACCCATATTCCGGCAAGCAGCTAAGTTAGGTACTATTTATAGCCTCGGACAACTCCTCATTAAAATTACCGCGCCAGGGATTCCTGACATCTACCAGGGAACTGAATTTTGGGATTTGAGTATGGTAGACCCCGACAACCGTCGACCGGTGGATTACCAGCACAGAATGGGTGTGCTAGATCAGATCATTAAAGACGGACAAAACGATCTGCCGCAGCTACTGTCGCACCTGATGACCGAGCACAGAATGGGTGTGCTAGATCAGATCATTAAAGACGGACAAAATGATCTGCCGCAGCTACTGTCGCACCTGATGACCGATTATGCCAATGGCAATATCAAGATGTTTGTCATGCAACGCGCTTTATCTGCCAGGCTCAGTTCTATAGATTTGTTTCAGAGCGGCGATTATCTTCCGTTGGAAGTTGTCGGCGATTACAAGGAAAATATATTGGCTTACGCTCGCTCCTTCAATCATGACTGGTGCATTATCGTCGTACCGAAGCTCTTAGGAAACAAGCTTTCAGAAGGAGAATGGCCTGTCGGGATGAAGTTCTGGGGCGAGACTAAAATTGTTCTGCCTAAAGGTGCACCAAAAAAATGGGTGAATGTCTTTACTGATGATGGTATCGCCGTTGAAGATCATCTATTTGTAGAACAGGCTCTTTCTACCTTCCCTGTTGCCATTTTAAAATCTTCCACGATATGATTGACGAAAGAAGCGCAGGCATCATTATGCACATTACTTCTCTTCCATCGCGTTTTGGCATTGGAGACCTTGGTCCCGAAGCGTATAAGTTTGCTGATTTTCTTGCGCGGGCGGGACAGAAGTATTGGCAGATATTACCATTGAACCCCACAGACCCCGCCAGTGGTAATTCACCCTATAGCGGATTGTCAGCCTTTGCCGGTAATACCTTACTGATAAGCCCTGAACTTTTGATTAAGGAAGAACTTGTCGGACAACAGGACCTGGAAAATTTTCCTACAAGTCAATCAGATCAGGTAGATTTTGAGGAGGTAATAGCATTTAAAAATATCCTTTTTGAGCTGGCTTATGAGCGTTTTGAAAATCAGGGCGGCCATCAAAGTCTGGATTTTATTCGGTTTTGTCAGGAGGAATCATGGTGGCTGGAAGATTATGCCTTGTTCAAGGCATTGAAAATAAAATATAAGGGCGTGAGCTGGAATCAATGGCCCGAAAGTATCAGTATGAAGAGCCAACAGGCGCTTGATGAGTTGTATCCGCTGATTCACCGGGACATAGGCAAAGAAAAGCTGCTACAGTATCTTTTTTTTAAGCAGTGGGAAGCCTTAAAGGATTATTGCTCAAACAGGAAAATAAGGTTTTTTGGTGATCTCCCTTTCTACGTAGGCTATGATAGCGCCGATGTTTGGTCGAACAAGCATCTTTTTAAACTGGATAAAAACCACAAACCTATCACGGTATCTGGTGTGCCACCGGATTATTTTAGCGAAACAGGTCAGCTTTGGGGCACACCAGTATTTCTTTGGGAGGATATGGAGGACAACAATTTCCAGTGGTGGCGCAAGCGCATTAGCCAGAACATGCGCCTGTTTGACCTGCTAAGGCTTGACCACTTCAGAGCCTTTGCTGCTTATTGGGAAGTTCCTGCTGCGGAGGAGACAGCCATCAATGGTAGCTGGGCTCAGGGCCCCGGAAACAAATTTTTCCGACATCTCAAACAAGATTTTCCGGATCTTCCTTTTATTGCCGAAGACCTGGGCGATATTGACCAGGATGTACGGGACCTGATGCAGGAGTTCGATCTTCCGGGTATGAAGGTACTGTTATTTGCATTCGGAGAAGATTTACCTGAAAGTGCCTATGCTCCGCACTACCACGTCCCAAATTGTATCGTCTATACCGGAACACACGATAATAATACCATTGTAGGCTGGTTTGATAGCAATGACGAAGATGACAGGCAAAGATTTTCTAATTACATCAACCACGCTGTGGACCGGGAAAGTATCGCGGATGAAATGATCCATATGGCTTTGAGATCAGTGGCACAAACTGTTGTGATTCCCATGCAAGACTATCTTGGCTTAGGAGAAGAGGCCATCATGAATAAGCCGTCCGTTGCCAGGGGCAACTGGTCGTGGCGGATGGAGCCGCATATAGCTAATACAGCCTTAGCCGAAAAGATCAAGGCGAAAATAAAGCTCTTCGACCGCGACATCAGGAAGGTGAAGAAGGCACAAATGGTTGACCCAGCCTAAAAAAGAAGTGATTAGAGAAAAAAAGCCCGAAACCGACCTGAAAACAAGCCCAAAACCAAAGAGAAAACTACCGAACCAACCAACGGAAATACACCCCTAAAACACCACCGGCTTCTCGTTTTTTTGGTACAAGTTCCAATTTCTGAAGGAAACACCAGCTACAAACTGGCGCTAGC
>LXQK01000100.1 GCA_001683905.1 Marivirga sp. ANT-B6 | reverse complement strand
TACTGCTTATTAACATATAATTATTTTAAGATCAATAGGTGATTCTTCTTAAAAGGATAAAAATTACTCATATTGATAATTTAGGTGTAATTTTGTGTTTTAAATGAAAAGAGATGAATGACATTTTTCAAGTTGTATATGAAGACAACCATTTGCTGATCGTAAACAAGGCTGGTGGCGTGTTGGTGCAGGGCGACAATACAGGCGATAAACCTTTGGTTGACCATTGTAAGGAATACATAAAGAAAAAATATGACAAGCCTGGTGATGTCTTTCTTGGAGTAGTGCATCGTATTGATCGGCCTGTCAGTGGGTTGGTTGTTTTTGCCCGTACTTCCAAAGCGTTGGAGCGGATGAATAAATTATTCAGGAATAACGAAATATATAAGACGTATTGGGCGGTGGTAAAGCAGCGGCCAAAAAACGAAAAGGATAAACTCGTACACTGGCTGAAAAAGAATGAGGAGAAAAATGTGAGCACTGCATTTGATTATGAAGCGGAGGGAACCAAACGGGCCGAGCTTAGCTACAGTGTACTGGGGAAACTCAATGACCATTATCTATTAGAAGTACAACCCGTCACGGGCCGTCCTCACCAGATCAGGGTGCAGTTGGCTACCATTGGTTCGCCTATTCGCGGCGATCTAAAATATGGGTTTTCAAAACCTAATGCCGATGGAAATATTAATCTGCATGCCAAAAATCTGGCATTTACACACCCTGTGAAAAAAGAACCGGTTTTGGTAAGAGCAGGGCTTCCGGACCAGGACTTTTGGGAACAATTTCTGGTGCTGGAAAAAACGAAGGTGAAAAATAAAAATATAGACTACCTGCATTAGAGGAAGTGCTACCGTTAAAAAAAAGAGGCTTTCCATGGAAAAGCCTCTTTTTTTATATGTCCTGCTTATTAGGATTTGGCTGATTCCGCCAATACAATGATCTTATTCTTTAGAACTTCTACTACACCACCATTTACGGTGACCTCAAATTCACCGGCTCCCGTTCGATAACGGATTTTTCCTTCTTCCAGAGAGCTGATCAATGGCGCGTGATTATTAAGAACCTGAAATGAACCTTCGCTACCGGGGAATGTAGCTGATTCTACTTCCCCACTAAAAATTTTCTTATCTGGTGTTATAATTTCTAAAAGCATTAGATATTGTTTTTAAACGGCAGCAAAATTTCCTTTTCTGGCTTCAGCCAACATTTTTTCTCCTTTCGTCACTGCATCTTCAATGCTTCCTACAAGATTGAAAGCTGCTTCAGGAAGGTGGTCATAGGCGCCGTCCATGATTTGGTTGAAACCCTTGATGGTATCTTTAATATCTACCAGTACACCTTTTAACCCTGTAAACTGCTCGGCCACGAAAAATGGCTGAGAAAGGAATCGTTGTACTCTACGCGCCCTGTGCACGATTTCTTTATCCTCATCGGAAAGCTCGTCCATGCCAAGGATTGCAATAATGTCCTGGAGCTCCTTATATCTTTGTAAAATTTCTTTTACCCGTTGCGCCGTATTATAGTGCTCATCACCCAAAACGTCGGCACTTAATATCCTTGAGGTAGAATCCAGAGGATCCACAGCAGGGTAAATACCAAGTTCAGATATTTTCCTTGACAATACGGTGGTAGCATCAAGGTGAGCAAAAGTTGTTGCCGGAGCAGGGTCAGTTAAATCATCTGCAGGCACATAAACAGCCTGTACTGAGGTAATAGAACCTCTTTTTGTTGACGTGATACGCTCCTGCATTGCACCCATCTCTGTTGCTAAAGTTGGTTGATAACCTACTGCCGAAGGCATACGGCCTAAGAGCGCCGACACTTCAGAACCAGCCTGTGTAAACCTGAATATATTATCAATAAAAAACAGGATATCTTTTCCTTGTCCTTCTCCTTCACCATCACGGAAATATTCCGCTACCGTAAGACCCGACAAGGCCACCCTTGCACGTGCTCCCGGAGGCTCGTTCATCTGACCGAACACAAGTGTCGCTTTAGATTCTTTCAGATCTTCTTTATTGACTGCACTTAGATCCCACTTGCCTTCTTCCATAGAATGACGGAAATTCTCACCATAGTTGATCACGCCAGACTCTAGAAACTCCCTTAGTAAATCATTTCCTTCTCTTGTTCTTTCTCCTACACCGGCAAATACCGAAAGACCGCCGTAAGCTTTGGCAATATTGTTTACCAATTCCATGATCAGTACCGTCTTACCTACACCAGCACCACCAAAAAGGCCAATTTTTCCACCTTTTACATAAGGCTCCAGCAAATCGATTACTTTAATGCCTGTAAACAGCACTTCCGTAGAGGTGGAAAGATCTTCAAAACGGGGCGCTGACCTGTGTATCGGCAATCCTTTTGCACCATCCGGCTGAGGGATACCATCAATCGCTTCACCCACCACATTGAATAGTCTACCCTTGATTTCATCACCAACAGGCATTTGAATAGGAGTTCCGGTATCTATTACTTCCATTCCTCTAACAAGGCCTTCAGTACCATCCATAGCAATTGTCCTTACTCTGTCTTCACCCAAGTGCTGCTGGCACTCCAGCACAACTTTCTGACCACCATCTTTAGTTACTATCAAAGCATCTAAAATATTTGGTAAGCGAGACGCTTCAATATCAAAACTAACATCTACAACAGGGCCGATTACCTGGGTTATTTTGCCAATATTTGCCATTTTTCTTTCTTTATAATAGGTTATTAGCGTTAAAATTTAACGCTGCAAAAGTAACTTTAAAAATTAAATAATACAAAGCCATTTTCATATTGTAGCAGAACTTCTTTGAAAGAGATAACATGCCCGGCAGGCAGTAATTTCATTTTCAGTGCCATACGCCTAAAAGGTAATGGTTTTAAGTTTCAATCCACCGTTTTGAGAATGATGCTAAACGTAGTACCGACATCCGGCGTTGACGACTTTACATATATTTTACCCTGGTGATATTGATCGATAATTCTTTTCGCAAGGGTAAGTCCAAGCCCCCAGCCTCGTTTTTTAGTGGTAAAGCCGGGCTGAAAAACCTTCTTTATCTTCGATTTGGCAATGCCCTTTCCATCATCTGTAATGTCAATGATCACCTTCTCCGGGTTTTCATTGCCGATGTTGATTTTAATGGTACCAATGCCGCGCATGGCATCCACGGCATTTTTACATAGATTCTCT
The DNA here is from genome assembly GCA_001683905.1 of Marivirga sp. ANT-B6. Classification (GTDB taxonomy): domain Bacteria; phylum Bacteroidota; class Bacteroidia; order Cytophagales; family Cyclobacteriaceae; genus ANT-B6. Next base: position 13,356 of record LXQK01000100.1, on the reverse strand, counting down.
ATGACCCAGTCAAATAGGGGTTTATTGATCAGGGCCATCACCTCTTCGTCGTGCGCTTCCACGCTTATTTTTACCTTTGTAGAAATTCGTGGCTCCAGATAAGTGATGATCTCCTTGATTACTTCATATATATTTTCAGGCCGTAGTGTTGGCACAGAGCCAATATTGGAAAACCTGGAGGTTACCATATCCAACCGCCTGATATCTTTATTGATCTCGTCCACAATGGATTGATCCATCACCGGGTCGGTACGGAAATATTCTACCCAGGCCATCAGTGACGAGAGCGGCGTGCCCAGCTGATGGGCTGTTTCTTTGGCAAGGCCTACCCATACTCTATTTTGTTCGGCAGTTTTTGAATAACTAAAGGCCAGGTAAGCCAGTATGGCAAAAACAGAAATAACGGAAAGCTGGATGTATGGGTAGTAGGTAAGCTGGCTTAACAGTTTGGAGTTCTTGTAGTAGACATAGTTATATTCGTAGATTCGTCCTGTTTCAGGGTCTTTTAGCGCTATCTCAATCGGTTCGTGCTGTAGCCGCATCTCGGCCATTTCTCGCTTCAATCGTTGTTCTTTTTCCTCTTCGGTAATGGGCTCCTTGATCGTGATGTTATTATAATTCACGGGATTTCCTTCGGCATCTGCCAGGATAACAGGGACAGAATTGTTGGCTACGATGATTTCTTGAAAAATAAAAACCAGGTTGTCACTATTGTTTTCATTTCCCGTATACTCCAACGTATTGGCGAAAAGCTCAATTAGTTTCTGCTCTCTTTCCTTTAGCTCATTTACAAGTGAGTTGGTATAAATGATTGAAACAGTGCCAATGAGCAAGGCAACAGCTACAGTAGCGATCTTTAACGTAAATTTATTCTGGTAAATATTGGCTACACCAACTTCTGTCAGGCGTTTTCCCATGAATACAGGCTAGTTTTAGGGCAAAAGTATAAACCCTACTATAACAGCAAATTTAAGCAAAATAATATAGTTTAGACCAAAGAAAATATGCAGACAACTCCCCCGGCAGTATCCAATCAGTTTTTTTATTCAAAAAAAGTGGAGATAAAGGATACACTCTTCATCTCCACCAAAAAAGTGGTTACAATATAATTAGTTTTTCATGAATATCCACTTGCCCAAAACCTTATAATTGATTTTCGTACCGTGGATAAGAATTCCGATACGATATATTCTGCCGGCTATCCACGTGGTGAAAATGAACCCACCGGTGAGGCATGCCATCGAAAGAAGCAGTTCCCAGGTACTTACGCCAAAAGGCACCCTCATCATCATCACGACAGGCGAGGTAAAAGGAATGATGGAGGTCCAGAAGGCAAAGCTGCCATCGGGGTCGCGCAGCACAACAGCAAGTGATGCAATGGCAAAAACCAATGGAATGACAATTGGAAACATAAATTGTTGCGTATCGGCATCACTGTCTACAGCTGAACCAATCGCTGCGAAGAGCGAACCATATAAAAAGTAGCCGCCAATAAAGTAAAACATAAAGCAGCCAAGGATCAGCGGAAAGTTAATGGTGTTTACAGCCTCCATGATCTTCTGAAAACTCTCCGGCTCTGCCTGGTCGGACTCGCCTACAGCATCCGCCATTTGCCTGTTGCCCATATTTTCCATCATCGCCGACTCGGCGGAGATATCCTTTTGAAAGAAGGTCACGACAGCGAATGAAATGGTGAAAGTAAGGATCACCCACAGTAAAAACTGGGTTAGACCCACGAGGGCTATCCCAATAATTTTTCCTGCCATCAGTTGAAAAGGCTTTACTGAAGAAATAATTACTTCCACTATTCTGTTGGTTTTTTCTTCAACCACACCGCGCATGATTTGGGTTCCATACAGAAATATAAACATGTAGATAAGAAACGCACTGACATACCCCACAGCTGATGCTATGGCGGCATTACTTTCCTCTTCCCCTGTTTCTGTAAGGTTAATGGTGTTGATGGTAATATTTGTTTTCAGATTCGCCAGCGTTTCCCGATCTATTCCCGATCGGGTAAGTTTAATCTCCTCTACCTCGCTTTTCAATGTCTTGCTGATCGTACTGGTGATGTCAAGGCTAGGATTTCCTTCGGAAAAGAAGACGATGCCTTCGGGTTTTTCAAGGTTAATCTTAGGAATATAAAGAATTCCATAAGTATCTCCCTCGGGTAGCTCCTTCTTTGCCTGTTCGATATCGGTGGTGATATATTCGAAAACAAGGTTGCCTTGCTCAGTGAATTTATTCACAAAAAGGCCGCTTTCATCCAACACTTCAATCTTTTTCGTGTCACCGCCTTTCATACTTACCCAAATGATGGCAGCAAATGAGCCTGCAAAAAGCAATGGCCCCAGGAAAGTCATAATGATAAACGATTTCTTCTTTACCCTTGTCAGGTACTCTCTTTGAATAATGAGAAAAATTTTATTCATACACGCGATATTATCTTGAAGTAAAAACTAATTTTTATGACTATTTACGCCTGGGGATCTACATATAGACTCCTTAAGCTATTTTTCTTCCTGTACCTTGGAGATAAATATCTCATTGATGCTTGGAATTTTCTCCTGAAAAGAATGTACTTCAGTTAGCCCAATCAATTCCTGCAGCAGCCTGTTCGGACTGTCGGTCGATAGAATTTTGATAACAGACCGGTAAGTGTGATCTTCCAGGTGTTGCTTTTGCAGCTGTTCAAATAAAGGATGTTGCAAGGTCAGATCCCCGGTATGTTCCACGTTGAACGTGTTAGCTTTATAGGCATTCTTAATGTCCTTGGTTGCGCCATCAAGTATTTTCTTCGATTTATGGATTAAGGCCAGATGATCGCAAAGCTCTTCGACAGATTCCATGCGGTGTGTTGAGAAAATGATGGTGCTGCCTTTTTCCCGCAACTCCAGAATTTCGTCTTTAATCAAATTAGCGTTGATCGGGTCAAATCCCGAAAAAGGTTCATCTAAGATGAGCAAGGCAGGTTCATGAATAACCGTAGCTACAAATTGTACTTTTTGCTGCATTCCTTTCGAAAGGTCCTCGATGTTTTTATTCCACCAGCCTTCAATATCCAGCTTCTTAAACCAAATTTTGATTCTTGCCTTCGCCTCAGCCTTGGATAGATCTTTCAGCTGAGCCAGGTAAAGCAGTTGCTCGCCCACCTTCATCTTCTTGTATAAACCCCTTTCTTCCGGAAGATATCCTATCACACCAATGTGGCGCGGGTTCAGTTTTTCCCCATTGATGAACACTTCACCCTGGTCGGCTTCAATAATTTGGGTGATGATTCGGATTAAGGTTGTTTTTCCTGCGCCATTGGGGCCAAGTAGACCGAAGATGGTTTGTTTGGGGATGTTGATGCTTACGTCAGACAATGCCTGATGCTGGGCATAGCTTTTACTGACATGGTTTACTTCCAGTATATTCAATAGCGTAATTTTTAGTGATTAAAATAGATGATACACACAAAAATTTTGCGAAATATATAAACTATTAATGCACTAAAACCAGCAAAAAATGATAAAAGGTATATAATTAATTTAAAAGCAGGAAGTTGCTATTTGGTTCGGAAGGAGATATTGCCCATGGCTACATCCAAGTTAAAGGTAATGAGATTTTCAGCATCCGCGGCATAAGTGCTATTTACAAAGACATTGGGCTTTATCTCTTTAAAAATCTTTGACAGTTTTACATGACAAAGGGGTGAGTTATTGATGTTGATGATGATCGGACTTTCCACATCAGGGACATAAATGACGAGGCTTCCGGCACCCACACTTGCAGTAATGGTGCTCTTGATAAGAGATTTGTCGCTGAAGTCTAAGTAAAGACTTCCAAAGCCCACATCTGCAATGACTTGTTTAGCTTTTGATAAATTACAACGCTGAACTTTAATTTTTCCGAGGTCTACCTTTACAGCAAAGGTATCCATGTCAATCTTGTTCATCTGCCCAGGTTGGTACATTACCTCAATGTCTGCACTTGCCGTATTAATCTTTAAATTCTCTATGGATAAGCCGGACAGATCCACTAATGCTTCCCCTACACCATAGTTTAGCTCCAGGTTGAGCGGTTTCTTTCGCGACAAATAAATATTCCAATTTTTTTGTTCTTCCTTCCCTTCGGCATTAAACATTTTGTAAGATATCACCTTGCTGAGGCTACCCGACTGCTTTTCCGACAGGTTCAGGTAAACACGTTTCTCGTTTTTAAGGTGTTTGACTTCGAACTCAGGTTTAAAATCCGTGTTGGATGTTTTGCCATAAATATTGATAGGATTGATGTTGTAGGTGGGCTTGATGGTACACTTACCTTCTTGATTATATAAAGTAAAATATATCCGCTCTGTATCCGGGTCATCTTCAACTGTATAAAATTGCTTTTGCTGTGCCATGCTGGCTACAGACAGAACAATCCCACAAAGGCCCAAAACCATACTTTTCCACATAATGCATTAGTACGTGTTATGTTATCAAAGTGTTACGTGGGCAAAAGAAAGGCAGCAAAATTTTGCTGCCTTTTTAAATTATTTCTCTGCTAAAAAAATTCCTTCATCTTTTCGAAAAAGCCTTTTTCATTTTTGCCCGGGCTAGGGATAAAATTTGGCGACTCTTTCAGACCTTCCAGTGTTTCTTTTTCTTCACGGCTTAGTTGCTTGGGCGTCCATATATTTACATGGATCAGCTGGTCGCCCTTGCCGTAGCCATTGATGTCTTTAATACCCTTACCACGCAACCGCAGGATTTTACCACTTTGCGTGCCAGGTTCCAATTTTATTTTTACTTTGCCATCGATCGTGGGTACTTCCAGCGATGTGCCCAAGGCAGCATCTACAAAATTGACATACAGGTCGTAAACCACATTGTTGCCATCTCTTTTCAGCAACTCATGCTCTTCTTCCTCTATTACGATCAGCAAGTCGCCAGGTACGCCTCCACGAAGTGGTACATTTCCTTTACCCGACATCGACAGCTGCATGCCATCTGCCACGCCTGCAGGTATTTTGATAGGAATGACTTCCTCCTGCATTACCCGACCCTCGCCATGACAAACATCGCATTTATCAATCACGATTTTCCCTTCTCCCTCACAGGTAGGGCAGGTGGTTGTAGAAACCATCTGGCCAAGCATAGTATTTACCACCTTTCGCATCTGGCCGCTACCACCACAGGTAGTACAACTTTGCAGCGATGAACTATTTTTTGCACCATTGCCACCACAGGTGCCACAAGACACATAGCGCTTCACCTTGATCTTTTTCTCTACGCCATTGGCTATTTCATCGAGGGTAAGCTTAAGTTTAATGCGCAGGTTGGAGCCTTTGCGGCTTCTGCCACCCTGGCCTCTGCCACCACCGCCACCGAAAAAGCTATCAAACGGGCTGCCACCACCACCACCAAAGATATCCCCAAATTGGGAGAAAATATCTTCCATATTCATATTGCCGCCACTATAGCCACCACCGTTTACACCCTGGTGACCAAAACGATCATACTTTTGCTTCTTCTCGGTATTACTTAAAACTTCATACGCCTCTGCCGCCTCCTTAAACTTGTCTTCGGTAGAAGGGTCATTCGGGTTCTTATCAGGGTGGTATTTGATGGCAATTTTCCGGTAAGCTTTCTTTATCTCTTCCGGTGTTGCATTTTTGTCAACCCCTAATATTTCGTAATAATCTCTTTTTGCCATTTTAAGCTCCTATAATAACCTTCGCAAATCGTATAACTTTTTCATTGAGGAAATACCCTTTTTCCACTACATCAACAACCTTGCCTTTCAGGCTTTCCTCTGGTGCAGGTATAGAAGTGATCGCCTCCTGTATCTCGGAATTAAACTCCTTCCCTACCAGGTCCTCCATAGGCTTTAGCCCTTTTTGCTCCAGTATTTTAAAGAATTTATGATGAATCAGCTCAAAACCTTCCTTACCCGGCGTTTCTTCCTGCTTATTTTCCAGCGCTTTTTTTGCACGCTCAAAATCATCTAATACCGGCAAAACCGCCAGCATCATATCTTCGTTGGCAGTTTTTGTAAGCTCCATCTTTTCTTTGGCAGTCCTTCTTCTGAAGTTCTCAAACTCAGAGTACAGGCGGATATATTTATCTTTTGCCTGTCCAACTTCTTCTTTAAGCTTGTCTACTTCCGATAGCTCCTCTTCCGGGGCTGCCTCCATGGATGCAGCGCTCTCGCCTTGCTGCGTCTCATTTTCCTGCACTTCCTGCTCCTTTCCTTCTTCTCTTTCCATATCTTTATCTATATCCATGGCCGCTGATTCATGCGCCTGCTTTTGTTTGTCTTGCTCGTTATGATTACTTTCCACTTCCTGCACTTCGTTGATTTTCTAGAAATTTCAGGCAATTATTTTGCCAAAGAAGGCATCCTGACAATATGACATTATTCGTTTAAGGCGCCCCAAATCATATCTTTCAGTTTATCTATTCCTTCACCAGTAATGGAAGATATAAAGACCGACGGTATTTGCGGAGGTAGCTCCTGCTGCATCTCCAGCTTCAGCTCGTTATCTAAAAGATCGGCCTTAGAGATGGCCAGGATCCTTTTTTTATCAAGTAGTTCAGGATTGTATTTTTTAAGCTCCGACAGTAGTACCTGAAATTCAGCTTTGATATCAGCACTGTCAGCGCTGATCATAAAAAGGAGCATGGAATTTCGCTCGATATGCCTCAAGAACCTGATGCCCAACCCTTTTCCTTCAGCGGCGCCCTCTATGATTCCAGGTATATCCGCCATCACAAAAGACTTGTAGTTGCGGTAGCTTACAACACCTAAATTGGGTACCAGCGTAGTAAAGGGGTAGTCTGCAATTTCAGGTTTTGCTGCAGAAACTGCCGCCAGCAAGGTAGATTTTCCGGCGTTAGGAAACCCTACAAGACCCACATCCGCTAGTAACTTAAGTTCCAGCACCACAAATTCTTCAATGCCCGGCTCGCCAGGCTGTGCGTAGCGCGGCGCCTGGTTTGTCGGCGTTTTAAAATTTTCGTTGCCCATGCCACCCATACCACCGGGCGTCAGTATTTCTTCCTGCCCATCTTCTGTTATTTCGATCTTCAGCTCACCGGTTTCAGTATCTTTGGCTATCGTACCCAGAGGCACTTCCAATATGATGTCCTCACCCTGAAGGCCCGATCTTCGGCCGCCTTCACCAGGTTTTCCGCTGCCCGCAATGGCATGCTTCTGGTAGCGAAGGTGCAAGAGCGTCCAAAGCTGCGCATTCCCCCGAAGGATTACATGGCCGCCTCTGCCACCATTGCCACCATCAGGCCCACCCTTCGGTACATGTTTTTCTCTACGAAAATGTGCCGACCCCGCACCCCCTGCGCCCGATCGGCTACAGAGTTTTACATGATCTATAAAGTTATTTGATGCCACTATTCTTTTGTTATCCCTATGAAATTAATTTAAATCTCCATAGCATATGAAGATTCAATATACATCCCAACAGCCTTTTTGAAATTAAAGTTTATGGAGGGCGTGCCCCTACGGGTCGGGCTTTCCGTTTCTAGTCCTCGCCACTCGTGCCTCGCGGGCTGTGGGCTATACACTACAATCCCTCACGCAAAAAAAGACAAAATTAAGCCGAACCATGGTTGCCAATGAAGTCCAGGATGCCCATCGATGCAGGCATCTTCTACACTACCCATTTTGTCACCTGAAATTCCTGCCGAAGCATGCCGCTTATCTGGCTTCCTCTATTTTTACACAAATTTTTTGGAAGATATCATCAATAGCACCTACACCATCGATCATGGCTAGTTTCCCCTGTTTTTCATAATGGCGGGCTACAGGGAGTGTTTCGTCGAGATACACCTTAATTCTGGTCCGAATTTTTTCTTCATCCTGGTCGTCGGCGCGTCCCGATGTTTTGCCTCTCTCCTTGATGCGCTTCTTTAGCTCTTCCTCCGGTACTTCCAGGGCGATCATGCGGGAAATTGGCGCGTTTTTCTCTGTTAAAAGCTTGTCCAGCGCCTCAGCCTGTGGCACAGTGCGGGGGAAACCGTCAAATATAAAACCTTTGGCATCTTTATCTTCGCGGATTTTATCATCGACCATGTCGATAACAACCTTATCAGGTACCAGCATACCTTCATTCATATATTTTTGAGCCAGCTTTCCCAAAGAAGAACCTTCACTGAGATGTTTCCGGAAAAGGTCTCCTGTAGCAATATGTGTGAGGTTATATTTTTTTATGATTTTATCACTTTGAGTGCCCTTTCCTGCACCTGGAGGTCCAAATAATACAATGTTTAGCATGCTGCTTATTTTACTTGAATGTTTTTTAATGTTAATCTAGTATCTTCCTAATCTTTCAGGCGATAGATATCTTTGAGATTTCTACCATAACCATCATAATCCAACCCGAACCCTACCACAAAGTTATTAGGGATTTCGAAGCCAATGTATTTAATATGTAAATCTGTGACGAGAGCCTCTGGTTTAAAAAGCAGGGTACCAATTTCTATTGATGAAGGCCCCAGCGTTTTTAATGCTTCCGTGATGTGAGTCATCGTCTGGCCCGAGTCGACAATATCTTCAAGAATAATGATATCTCGTTTAAAAATATTTTCCTGCAAGCCCAATAGCTCCTTAATCTTCCCTGTGCTTTGGGTTGCTTTGTAGGAAGAAACTTTGATAAAGGTAATTTCAGAGTCCAGCCGCACCTGCTTCATCAAGTCTGATGCAAACATAAAAGAACCGTTAAGAATGGCCAGAAATAAAGGTGTTTTCCCCTTGTAGTCTTCATTAATGACCGCGGCCACTTCCTTGATCCTCTTTTTTATAGCTTTTTTGTCTATAAAAATCTGAAATTCCTTGTCTTTTATCTTCACTATACTACCCGTATGTTTATATAAAGATGATAATACCCCGGGGGATGACCAATCAAATATGACCGATGCTACCCTGTTTTAGTTAGAGGCTTGCAAATATATAAATATTCTCTTTAACAATGATTATTCATTGCTTTTTTACCCCACATCATAATTTCAAAAGCAGCCATTGGTATAGGCGTAGCATGCTATCGATATCGTGTTTATGCACTTTTTCATTGGGAGAATGAACTTCAGCCTCAGGTGCACCAATAAAGCACCAGTCCACAGGGTAGGGCGATGCATGAATCTCCCGGCCGTCGCTGCCACCGGTACCTTCTACTTCCAACTGGTAATCTATCCCTGATTCCTCTGCCAGGGCGATAATTTTGTTGACGAATTGCCGACGCGGAATACTTCGGTCGCGGATAGAAATGGCCACACCTTTTCCATGCATAACGCCCTCAGTAACCCAGGTTATGTCAGAAACCAGCGCCTGTTTAATTTGGTATTTTTCAACCATCATTTTCACCAGGTAGGGTACCGAGCCTCCGCCATGCTCTTCCCAGCAGCTAAATACAAGTAAACCGTCTTCCAGCGTCTCAGCGAGTTTCAACGTATTATATACCCCCAATCGATTGTCGAGGTAGCACGACTGTACATAATGTTTTGTTTCACGAAAATCACACTTGAATACCAGCTCCGTGCCTGTTGCAATAGCTCTGCCAAACTTATACCGTGGCATATTGTCATCATCTATCCATAGCTCACAATCTATAGGTCCGAGAGTGTCTTCCCCTACCAGCCGGTAACCTGTTTCAGCATCAGGCCCGCCGATCGGTACCAGCTGATCCTGATACCTCACCATAAATCCAATGCTATCTAAATGTGCAAACACTGCGGTGCGCGGGGTGCCAAACTTGAGTACCACGCAATCTTGTATATCTTCTGTGATGATGTCAGGCTTTACCTTCCAGCTTTTTTGATTTATGTTTACGTAGTCGATGATAAAGGCTTTCATCGCTGCCTCATTGCCCGAAGGGGCATGGATCTGGCAAAGCTTTTTTAATAGTTCCATAAAACTTTCATTTTTCACCTGACGAAAACATACGCGCGGGAAAAGAGTTTTAACACCTTTGGCGTTAGCAGCTTTCAAATGTTCCTGCAACAACTCATATAACTTTCATAATTTCAAATTTTTTACGTTATTTTTAACCATTCTTAAGACACACTTTATAATGCAGACCAGGAAGCATGTTTATATTAAACCAAGAAAATAGCCTTGCAAACCACTTTTTAAGGGAACTCCGGGACGAAGGTATTCAAAAAGACAGCATGCGCTTTAGGAAAAATCTGAAGCGGCTCGGCCAAATTATGGCTTATGAAATATCCAAAAAAATGCAGTATCAAAATGTACAGGTTGCCACACCCCTGGGTGCACTTGCAGTCCCATTACTGCAGGAGCAGCCTGTGCTGATCTCCATTTTAAGAGCAGCTATGCCTTTTTACGATGGCTTTCTTGACTTTTTTGACCAGGCAGAAAGCGGATTTGTAGGTGCCTACAGGTCGTCTCGCGACGACGAGTACCAGTTTGATATTGCGATGGAATATATTGCCACAGTAGACATCCAGGATAAAGTTGTCATTATTATTGACCCTATGCTGGCCACAGGGAAATCGCTCATCAAGGCTGTTCAGGGGTTACTAAAATATGGTAAACCTTCATATATACATATTGTGTCTGTCATCGCCACACCTGAAGGATTTCGCAACGTTCAGGATATTTTTAAGGACCAGTGTGATATCTGGACCGTGGCACTGGACAATGAACTCAATAAAAAGGCTTATATCATACCAGGTTTGGGCGATGCAGGTGATTTATCCTTCGGAATAAAAATATAATCTAAGCATGCTTGCTACTTATTTGATCATTATTTTCGGATTAGTTGTATTGATTGCAGGAGGGGAGTTCCTTGTTAGAGGCGCCTCTCAGCTGGCTTTGCGTATCCGAATTTCGCCTCTGGTAGTAGGCCTGACGGTGGTGGCTTTTGGTACCTCAGCGCCCGAACTGCTGATCAGCATTAAATCGGCTCTGTCAGGCAGCCCCGATCTGGCCATGGGCAATGTGGTAGGCTCAAATATCTGTAACCTCAGTCTTGTTTTGGGCCTAATGGCCGTTATTTCACCCATCGAGGTCAATAAAGATAGTGTAAAGATCGACTGGCCTATGACCATGGGTTCTTCTCTGCTACTCTATTTTTTAGTGCGCGAAGGAATCGTCAATAAATACGAAGGGATCATCTTTCTGGTGATTCTCGCCTCCTATATTTACTATATCATCAATAGGTCACGAAAAAATTCTGTGGTGCCTATTTTGCCAATAGAAGAATTGAGCCAGCCCGTGAAATCTAATGTCGGAATGTTGCGCGAACTTTTCTTTGTTTTTATTGGATGTATCGGTCTTTATTTCGGCTCCGACCTGTTCGTATCAGGCGCACAAACCCTGGCAATAGACCTGGGTGTGAATGAACGCGTGATAGGATTGACGGTATTGGCTGTAGGAACAAGTTTGCCCGAGTTAGTCACCTCAGTAGTGGCGGCCATCAAAAAGAAAACGGATATTGCTATAGGCAATTTGTTAGGGTCCAATATTTTCAATATTCTCTCTATTTTGGGCATTACCAGCATTATAAAAGAAATCAGGGTAAGTGAACTGATTGTAAAGGTAGATATGTTGTGGATGTTAGGAATCACTTTCCTCGTGCTGCCGATGATGCTCTACAAAAAGACAATTATCAGGTGGGAAGGCATTATCCTTTTATTACTATATATTTTTTATACCTACACCGTCATAAATTAACTGAACTTGGAACTATTGAAATACCTGCCTGTATACCTGGGCAGCATGGTTAAATTTGTGGCCGGGCCTGCTACCGGAGTGATGGTTGGCATATCAGTTTATGAAACCATCATATTTACGGTGCTGGGAATGATGACGAGTGTTTTTATCTGTTCCTTTATGGGCAAGTTTATTCGGATCCATATTATCAAACGCTTTACAAAAGATAAAAGAAAATTCACCCCTAAGAATCGGAGATTTATTACTATCTGGAAAAAATACGGCACGGCAGGGGTTAGTTTTTTAACGCCAATTATTTTGACGCCAATAGGAGGAACCCTCCTTGCTTCGTCGCTGGGAAGCCCCCGAAAGAAATTGTTTTTCTATATGTTATTGAGTGCAGTCTTTTGGTCTTGTGCCTTTAGCTACGCCTTACACTTCTTATTCTAATACAATAGTCCACGCCGGTGTCTTAGGAGCAGATAGCAAAGGCCGGGTAATCCTGATAGCCCAAGCACTTCCAGGGCTTACTTACTCCGGTTCTACTTCATCCGGCAACACTTCTATATCTTCTATTAATATTTTTTTGGATATGGCCTGGCCTGTCAGTGTTGCTGCAAGGCCACCCATGGCAGTTTCTTTATATCTACTCTCCATACTTTGACCTACTTCACCCATGGCCTCCACACATTCATCTACTGGTATCACCCCACTTACGCCTGCCAAAGCTATCTGTGCTGATGAATAGGCGATCGCTGCTGCACTAGCATTTCTTACCACACAAGGCACCTCTACCAGCCCGGCTACAGGATCGCAAACCAACCCCAGCGTACATTGAATAGTGATACCGACAGCATTGAAAATCTGGTCAATATCGCCACCAAGGCAATAGACGATAGCGCCAGATGCCATGGCCGCCGCACTGCCTGTTTCTGCCTGGCAGCCGCCAACAGCCCCCGCCAAAGATGCTTTCTGTTCAATAATTAAGGCTATACCTGCACCGATAAGCAAGGCTTCCAGAATCTTCTGCTCCTCCAGGCCATGTATCTCCTGCAAAGTGTAAAGGGTGCCCGGCAGGATGCCCGAGGCACCTGCAGTCGGCGCCGCTACAATTCTGCCCATACAGGAATTGACTTCCTTCGCTGCCAGTGCGCGGGAAATCAGCCTTTGAAATTCTACTGATAAGACAGCTGTAGGATACTGGTACACTTTCTTGGCGCCATTGTTGATCATCCCCGACCTGGAAGTCATATCTTCTTTTAAGCCGGTTTCTACGGCGTCTTTCATAACAGCATATGCTTTTGATAGCCCTTCCCAAATGACCTCTTCAGACCGGCCCCGTTGTTCTTTTTCATATTCCAATACGGGTTCATATAGCTTTACATGCTTACGGTCACAATAAGCTTTCCACCCTTTGAAGTCATCAAATAAAAAATGCATGGCTATATTTTTACTTTACAAACAGGCTTACTTACAACCTGTATTTCAAAGATAGCAATTAATTATGGAGTTTTAGTTTGGAATGAATAGCGTTAGTGTAGGAAACACAAAGAACGGTGACACGAAAAGGCTCCATCGAAAAGGATTGATTCCGGAAAGTTAGATCACTTCAACTCCCATATGTGGTACAATATGGAAAATTAAGGGTCGGCCAAGAGACCCTACTTTTATCAGGTCAGCCTTTTTTATCACCTAATAGAAATCTCT
>LXQK01000010.1 GCA_001683905.1 Marivirga sp. ANT-B6 | reverse complement strand
CAAAATTATTTTTACTTCATCTTTTAAAAAAAGATCCTGATTTTTCTCCCGTTCCTTTCTTTCCAGGCCCGCATGGTATGGCCTTGCGGCATACCCAGCCTCAGACAATCGTTCTGAAAGCCCCTCTGTAGATTGCCGCGACAAGGTGTAGATTATTCCGGCTTCATCCTGGTGCTCCCCTAAAAAGTCGAGCAATTTTTGGTAGCTATCGCTCTTTGGCGCCACCATGTATTGGATATTGGCCCTGTTGAAACTTGATAAAAATGTTTTTGGACGATGCAGTGCCAGCTTTTCGAGTATATCTTTCTGAGTTAGCTTATCGGCCGTGGCGGTTAGCGCGATTACGGGCACCTCGGGCAACTCCATCTTCAGCCGCGATAATAAAAGGTACTCGGGGCGGAAGTCGTGGCCCCATTGCGAGATGCAATGTGCCTCGTCTATGGCAATCAGCGAAACGCCCAACCGCTTCAGATAACCTATCATCTGGCCATCGTGACTAAGTAGTCTTTCCGGAGCCAGATAAATTAGCTTCAGTTCCTTATCTTCCAGCTGCCGAAAAACCTGAGCTTGCTCGTGGCTACTTTGGGTAGAATTGATAAAGGCTGCGGCGATGCCGTTAACCCGTAAGGCATCTACCTGATCCTTCATCAAGGCAATCAACGGAGAGATGACCACGGTTGGCCCATCCAAAATAAGAGCCGGTACCTGATAGCAAATCGATTTCCCTCCCCCCGTAGGCATGAGTACAAAAGCATCCTTCCCCGCCAGGACATGGTTGATGATTTCACTTTGCTGGTCGCGAAAGCCGCTGTAGCCAAATTTTTTCTTTAAAATTTCGAGGGGTTGAACCATAGGGAATTGGTAAAATAAGCGTGGCCTTAATCAAGAAGCTAGCCTTGAAGCTACGCAATTTATAAAAATGAGGCAAAAAATCGCGATACAATACGATTTTCCGCTGACTACGCCCAGCTTATTACCTATAAGATACTTCGGCCATTGCTCTTGTTAAAACATTATAGTTTTTGTAAAGTTTTACACCTTAAAGTTTTGCAAGAGATAGTTTGTCACTTTTTTTGCATTAAAGGCAAAAAAACCGCCAAACTATGACCTCTGTTCTATTTAACCCCGGGCTAATACCCCTGGGTTATTAACATTAGACGCTGGGGTCTGCGACAAATATTTTACTCAAATGGAATCGTAAATTTATAGGTTAAAAACATTAAAGAGGATTATTCACCCCTCAACTACCTTAATCCAATATGCGAAATTTTAGTTACAAACAATTATATTTGCTATTATTGGATTGAATTTTCATTTTTTAAACAAACACCATTATGACCAATCATCGGGTAGAAAGAGTTTCGCTGTTTACATTAATAATATGTATTGCTATATTTTTTGTAGGTACATCATGTTCTTCAAATAAAAGTGCAGAGAATGAAGAAACTACCACAACACAGAGTCAGCCGGAAGCGCCGGTAGCAACAAGTAGCGAGGCAGGCGTTGGCCCCGTGAGTAGCGTTACATTAGAGGATGCAATAGACGAAGCGTTGGTAGCAAAGGGTAAAGCAGCTTTTGAGAGTAAATGTACTGCTTGCCATATTTTTGACAACCGCATGATCGGTCCGGCGTTGGCAGGAGTTACCGTACGACGAAACCCGGCCTGGATTATGAACATGATTATCAACCCGCAGGTGATGACCGAGAAAGATCCTATCGCTAAGCAGCTATTGGCAGACTACGGGGTTCAAATGGTAGCCCAAAATGTAGACGAGCCTGAAGCTCGTGCTATTTTGGAATACCTACGGGACTACGACCAGAAAAACCCGTCCAATTAATTTGTGATTTTACTTCAATAAAAAAGCTCGCTTAAATCTTAAGTGAGCCTTTTTACTAACAATAGAAGCTTTATTAGTTGTCTTCCAGTTCTTTTATTTCTTTTTTAGACCGATCCACCTTATCAGCTTCGGTTTCTGCTTTCTTTATGGCTTTATTTTCTTTGGCTTTGGCTTTTTCAGCACGCTTGTTTTCTTTCGCCATACGATCCTTCGCCTTTTCAATTTGTCTTTCCTCTTTTACTTTTGTCCGCTCGGCCTTTTCCTGTGCTTTCTGGCTCCGCTGAATTTCCTTTTCTTTAATCTTCTCAGCCTTAGCCAATCGCTTTTTAGCCTTTTCGGCTTCTTTTTCTGCTTTCAAAAGTTGCTTTCGATTTTTAATCTCAGCTTTTTTTGCTTTTTCTTCTGCCTTAATGGCTTTTTTTTCAGCCTTTAAATCTACGAGATCCTCGCTGAGTTCTCTGGTTGTTTTGTCATCGTTGGTTTGAGCCTTCGACATAGTGTACCCCAGGCATAAAATAGCCACAAATAATATCAGTTTTTTCATCATCATATTTTAATTTAAAAACACCTATCAAATCAATAGGGTTCTACTATGTTAATATAAGTAAAACTTACCAGTAGTCCATGAGAACCCAAACCATCCTGATTAAGTTTGTTTTATTTCAAATATGGTAAAAAAAAGAAAATCATTGCCGTCTTTAAAGCAGTAGCCGACTGCTATGTTGTTACCTTTTTACCATTTATCCTTTAAAATTTGCCTCTCAAGAAAGACTTATTGCGATACATCATCCGATAGAATATTTTTGGGAAAATCATGACTTATGTATTATAAAAATTGTCTGACCGTAGTATGCTTTCTTGCCACTGCTGTAGTGGCGCTGGCGCAAAATGCAACCTATCGATACGCCATTGACCTTACTAAACCGCAAAACGATCAGTTGGAAGTAAGCCTGCAGACTCCAGCGATTAGCCAGAAGACAATCCGGTTCTTTATGCCCAAGATCATTCCTGGCACCTACAGTGTGAGCGACTATGGACTTTTTGTTCATGATCTTAAGGCTTTCGATAAGAAGGGAAAGGCGCTACCTGTGAAACAGGTAGATACCAATACCTGGGAAATACAAAAAGCCCACAAGATGACAACCCTTCAGTATATGGTCGAAGATATTTTTGATTCGGAGGTAGAAAATAGTGTCTATATGATGGCGGCTACCAACATTGAAGCAGATACAAATTTTGTAATCCACCCTCCGGGTTTTTTTGGATATTTCGAAGGTATGAAAAATCAGCCTTTTGAATTAACAGTAACCAAGCCGGCCGACTTTTATGGGAGTACAGGCCTGGTTCCGATCCGTGCGACTGCCACACAGGACGTCTTTCAAACTGGAGACTATGACCTCATGATGGATTCTCCTATGATGTATAATAGACCAGATACTACTTTTATCAATATTGGAGATACAAAGGTACTGGTTTCGGTTTATGCTCCCAATAAGCAGATTACGTCGACCTATCTTGCAGCGCAGCTGGATAATTTATTGAAAGCACAGGTGCAATATTTAGGCGGGAAATTGCCTGTAGAGAAGTATGCGTTCATCCTGTATTTTGCCGACCCGCAATCGGCAAATCCACGGCAGGGCGCCTTAGAGCATAGCTACTCCAGCTTCTATTATCTTCCTGAATACCCTCAGGCTCAAATGGCACCTTTTTTACTGGATATTGCGGCCCATGAATTTTTTCATATCGTCACACCGTTGACCATTCATTCTACGGAGATTTCTGATTTCAACTTCAACGAGCCTGTGCTCTCTCAGCATTTGTGGCTCTATGAAGGCGTAACAGAATACGCGTCTGATCACGTACAAGTGCGCTATGAGCTAATCACACCACAGGCTTTTCTTGAGAAAATGCAGGAAAAAATCAACAATTCAAGAACTCAATATAATGATACGCTTGCCTTTACAGCCCTAAGTAAAAACGCTGCCGATACCTACAGCGCGCAGTATGGCAATGTATATGAAAAAGGTGCACTGATAGGTGCTATGCTGGATATTCGCTTGCTAGATCTTTCAAATGGAAAGGTAGACCTTCAAAAGGTAATCCAGCAGTTGAGTCAAAAGTACGGCATGGACAAACCGTTTGAGGATGATGCCCTATTCGACGTTATTGTAGGTATGACTTACCCAGAGATTGGAAATTTTTTTGAAAAATATGTAGCAGGTAACGAGCCGCTTCCCTACGCCGAATATTTTGAAAAGGTCGGTGTGAATTATCAGCAGGAGCCGGACAAGATGGTCGCAACATTAGGAAAAATTAACTTCGGCTATAACCAGGAGCAGCAACGTATTGAGGTTGCCAATGTTAGCAATATGAATGAATTCGGAAAATCTCTGGGCTTCCGAAAGGGCGATTTAATGCTTAAGGTGCAGGGAGTAGATGTAACTCCTGCGGCGGCACAAGGTATTTTTTCGAGCTTTTCTGAAAATACCAAAGCCAATGATCAGGTAGAAGTCGTGGTTGGAAGAAAAAATGATGCTGGCGACTTTGAAGAGGTTCGTTTAACAGCACCAGCAGTTTTGGTGCCTTCTAAGGGTAAAGCAACCCTTAGCTTAGCAGACAATGCTCCTATTGAGAAACTTAGGCTGCGAGATCAATGGCTTGATGCCAAGCCATTGACAGCAAGACCTGAAGATGTTGAAAGCATAGACGCCATCATAAAAACGCTATATGATGTCATTTCCGGTCCTGCCGGGCAAAGGGACTGGGATAGGTTCCACTCATTATTTACGACAAACGCAAGTATGTCTGCTATCACGCCTACCAAAAGTGGTGCACGTATGTATGTGAGTATGACCCCAAATGAATATCAGGAGAAAAATGGCCCATTCTTTACTAGCAACGGCTTTTGGGAAGAGGAGTTAGGCCGTCAGGAAATGAAATTTGGCGAACTGGCGACCGTTGTCAGTGCCTACCAGTTCCGACTGAAGCAAGAAGGTAAACCTGAGCAAAGGGGTATAAACAGCATCCAACTCGTATATGATCAGAACCGC
>LXQK01000001.1 GCA_001683905.1 Marivirga sp. ANT-B6 | reverse complement strand
AGCTAGCCGCTAGTTCCAAAGCTGATCTTTCCGTTTCGGGCGAGGAGTTTGACGTGGCCTGATAGGCGGTCGTGAGAATATGGCCAGTGATGAATTTTCTCTTGTTCTGGCTGGTGTCTTTGGCTGCTACTAAGGCTATCAAATCTGCCCTTCCCAGTTTTTGCAAAAATAACTCGAAACCCAATTCCTCAGTCCCTCTTTTAATCATCTCTGCCACCAATATGGCACAGCAGGAGGAGTCTGCACCACCACTTAATGACAATACAAAACCTCGGCTTCGGCTTTTCCGCATATAGTCAAATAAAGCCAGTGTTGAGGCTGCAGTGAAATCTCTATCTTTCCCCTGGTCTTCTAATACCTTTGTACCTATGGATAGGAAAGGCTCTGAAACATCAACCTCAGCGGCGACAATATTCACGTCTCTGAATGAAAGGAGGTTATTTTTAGCAATTAACTTACCCTTTTGGGCGATCAAAATTTCTCCATCGTAAATCATCCGACCGGCTTCGTTGCCTAAAAGGTTGGCATATACATATACACAATTGAACTTTTTAGAACTGGATGTTACCAGATTGTCGCGGAGGATAGATTTACCCAAGGCAAAATGGCTGGCACTGGGGTTCATGATGATTTGTACATCTTGTTCCAATAACCTGTGCGCCGGTCGCGTGTCTGCCCTCCATGCATCTTCACAGATCTCAAAACCTACGGAATAACCTTCAATTCGATATACTATATCTCCAAAAGGATACATTATCCCGTCAATTTCTATTACATCGACCACATTGGCGTTCCATGGCGAAAACCATCGTGCTTCATAGTGCACACCATCGATCGCCATATGCTGCTTTGCTGTAATGCCTAATATTTCTTCGTTTTGAATGATGCAGCAGCAATTGTACATTTTTCCTTTAAAGGCTATAGGAAGCCCTACGACTACTGTGATGTTTTTACAGGCTGAAGCGATAGCAGGAAGCATGGCGATAGCGGTTTCCGATACCCAATCGCTCAAAAACCAATCTTCACAGCCATAGCCAGTGATACACAGTTCAGGCAAGCAAAGCATATCAATGGCTGTCCGCCTGCCCTGGTCTATAGCCTCTAAAATGTGCGCCAGATTGCCGTCCCAATCCATAGGAGTTTGGTTGAGGGCTGCACCACCAATTTTTATTGTAGCCATAATGCCTGGTATTATAAATTTAGAAATTCACACGCCTTTTCAGAAGCGCTCTGCTCAGCTTTTTTCTTGCTGTAACCTGTGCCGATGCCAATTGGTTCTTGGTCAACTAAAAGCGTAGCGGTAAACTCCATGAAGTTGCTGCTGATTCCCCTTTTTTCTGTTATTTCAAACCTTAAATCCTTACTTTCGCGCTGTGCCCACTCGATCACCTTGCTTTTGTGGTTGGGATTGGTTTTTACGATGGTGTCAATGTCGTAATGTGGAATCAGTAGCTTTTTAACGACAAATCTCTTACAGAAGGCAAAACCCCTGTCGAGGTATACAGCACCAATAAAGGCCTCTAGTGTATCTCCATATATCGACTTGTGGGAATGGCTACCTCTGCGGTTAGGATTATATTCTACTAATGTGCTCACGCCGATTTTTCTGGCCAGCTGGTTAAGTGATTCCCGGTTTACAATGCGGGAGCGAATGTCTGTTAGAAAGCCTTCATCTTTGAAAGGAAACTTGGAAAACAGGTATTCTGCTACAACCATCCCAAGTACCGCGTCGCCCAGATATTCCAGCCGTTCATTTGATTCCTTAAACCCTTTGCGGCTTTCTACGGCAACGGATGTATGCTGGGTTACTAGTTTGTAAAGGTTGAGGTTAATTGGGTCCCTGCCAACAATAGATCTGATGGCAGCAACAAGTTTTTTATCTTTTTTTGAATACGATATGAAAGGTAATAGTAGTCGCCTGATGAAGAGGTGCACTATGCTTCAAATTTTCGGAATATAATCGACGTATTGTGGCCCCCAAACCCAAATGTATTACTTAAAGCTACCTTGATTTCTCTTTTCTGCGCTTTGTTAAAAGTAAAATTTAACTTGGAGTTGAACTGCTCATCATCAGTAAAATGATTGATGGTAGGAGGCACAATCTGGTGTTCAATGGCCTTGATTGCAGCGATGGCTTCAATGGCACCTGCAGCACCTAAAAGATGGCCGGTCATTGATTTTGTAGAGCTAATGTTGAGGTTATAGGCATGCTCACCGAAAACGCGTTCTATTGCTTTTGTTTCGCTGATATCGCCTAAAGGCGTAGACGTGCCATGCACATTGATATAATCGATGTCTTCAGGTTTTAATTCCGCATCGTCAAGCGCGTTGATCATTACATTTTGTGCACCGAAGCCGTCTGGGTGCGGTGCTGTAATATGATAAGCGTCTGCCGACATGCCGCCGCCTATTAGTTCAGCATATATTTTTGCCCCTCTTGCCACAGCATGCTCATATTCTTCAAGGATTAGCGCACCGGCACCCTCACCCAATACAAAGCCATCTCGGTCTTTATCAAACGGCCTTGAGGCAGTTTCAGGTGAATCGTTTCTTTCGCTTAAGGCTTTCATGGCGTTAAATCCGCCCACGCCAGCTTCAGTAACTGCTGCTTCCGAACCACCAGAAATTATGATATCGGCTTTATTTAAACGTATATAATTAAATGAGTCGAGAAGCGCATTGGTAGCAGATGCGCAAGCCGATACGGTGACAAAGTTAGGGCCTCTGAAACCATATTTAATTGAGATATAGCCTGAGCAGATATCAACAATCATTTTGGGAATAAAAAAGGGATTAAATCGGGGTGTGCCATCACCTTGGGAGAAGTAAGTTACTTCATCCTGAAAAGTCTTGAGGCCGCCAATTCCCGACCCCCAAATTACACCAGCCCTATCCAGATTGATGCTTTGAATATTTAACTTTGAATCTATGATGGCTTCCTCACACGCAACCATGGCATATTGCGTGAAAGGATCCATTTTTCTTGATTCTTTTCTGTCAAAGTGTGCGAGAGGATCGTAGTTTTTTACCTCACAGGCAAATCTAGTCCTGAATTTGTCAGCATCAAACCTTGTAATAGGCGCTGCGCCACTTACACCGGTAACTAAACCTTCCCAAAAATCGGGAACATTATTCCCGATAGGGGTAAGTGCACCTAACCCTGTTACAACAACTCTTCTTAAATTCATAAATGAATTCTAACTGATAAAAAAGATTTACTTTTTAACGTTTTCTTCTAAATAAGTAACAGCTTGGCCAACTGTGGCAATATTTTCGGCCTGATCATCCGGAATGGAGATGTTAAATTCTTTTTCAAATTCCATGATAAGTTCTACAGTATCTAATGAATCTGCACCCAGGTCGTTGGTAAAACTCGCTTCAGGGGTAACTTCAGACTCCTCAACGCCCAACTTATCAATTATAATTCCTTTAACTTTTTGTGCTATTTCAGACATTTTTAGTTTATTTAGTGAAAATACATTGCAAAGAAATACATTTAAAATAATAATGTCAAACTATTTTTTCAAACTTGCTTTTAAAATGTATCTCACGTTCGAGGATTATGAATTAGAAAATTCTTTATTAGATTTGTAATCGCTCCATATGATTATGCATCCAAAAGTTAGATGCCCCAGCGTCATGAAAATCATAAGGATGAATAGCAATATTTTGATACACTTAATATTCAGGCAAAGATTCTAAAGGTGAAGATATCCAAATTATCTTTTGATTTAGATTTCAACTTTGATCTGCTCGGTCTGGTTTCTTCTATTAAGGAATACAAACTTGCCTGGTGCATCAATCAATCCCTTCATGTAAAATTGGTGAAGGAGAAAGATATAAAAATTGAATTTATTACCGATAAGAATATAATTATTTCTAATTTTATCTTTCAAACAGAATATAGTACGTTGCGATTGATTAAAAACAGAGCCGAGGATACCAGCCAACATCATCTGGCATTTCTGCTCCCTGAGCTAAAGCAATTTGATTACTTCCTTATGCTCACCGACGAGGGAGATACTTACCTTTTTTCAGACTTAGTCGAAAAGCTTAGAGCAATCCATCACATACAATTCATCGCAAAAATTGACACCTCAAATCTTAAATCAAAAGAGAATTTAATATTTTAAAATGGACAACAATATCATTTTTAACAAAACTAAGATAGTAGCCACCATAGGGCCAGCTTCTAATTCTAAAGAGATGCTCATTGCATTGATCAAAGCAGGTGCAGATGTGCTGCGTCTAAATTTTTCGCATGGCACACATGACGTACATAAGCAGGTGCTGAATTACATCCGCGAGATCAACGCCGAACTCGGAACCAACGTATCGATACTACAGGATTTGCAAGGTCCGAAAATCAGAGTTAATGAAGTAGAAAACGGCGGTGTTGAGATAGAAGCAGGTGATGAGCTTATTATCACCAGTGTAAATATGCTGGGAAATAGCAAAAAGGTTAGTACCTCCTATCAGTCGTTACCTACTGATGTAAACGTAGGCGACACCATACTAATCGACGATGGCAAAATTGAGCTTTTGGTAAAAGGTGTGAAAGGCGAAGAAGTGACGTCTACAATTATATACGGTGGTACATTGAAGTCAAGAAAGGGTATCAACCTTCCCGATACAATCGTTTCTGCACCGTCATTGACTGAAAAAGACCTGGAAGATCTGCAATTTGGTCTGGAAAACGATGTAGATTGGGTGGCTCTTTCTTTCGTGCGGACGGCACAGGATATTCTTTCTTTAAAAGAGATCATTGCTAAAAGTGGAAAATGTACCAAGGTGGTGGCCAAAGTGGAAAAGCCCGAGGCATTAAGGAATATCGATGCCATTATCGAGGCTACTGATGCAGTGATGGTTGCACGCGGCGATCTAGGCGTAGAAATAGCCCTGGAAGAGGTGCCAATGGCGCAAAAAATGATTGTTGCTAAATGTAATAAGGCAGCAAAACCTGTGATTATAGCTACCCAAATGATGGAAAGCATGATTGATAACCCACGGCCAACAAGAGCAGAGACCAATGACGTGGCCAATGCGGTCATGGATGGCGCTGATGCTGTGATGCTTTCCGCAGAGTCAGCGGCAGGTAAATATCCGATAGAATCTGTAAAAAGCATGACCAAGATCATCAGGTCTGTAGAAAGTACAGCCGATATCTATGATAAATTTAAAGTTGTCAGTCCGGAGTCCGTAACTTTCGAAAATGACAACCTGGTTCTAAGCGCCTGTCGACTTAGTAAAGAGATCAATGCCAAGGCTATTCTGGGAATGACCAAATCAGGCTATACGGGTTTCAAAATTGCACAGCACAGGTCTAAGGCGCATATCTTTATTTTTACATCAAATAAGCCTTTGCTGAACCAAATTAATCTTATCTGGGGCGTTAGAGCATTTTATTATGATAAAATGGCGTCGACGAACGACACGTTTAAAGATATTGAGGAAATACTTAAATCTCAGGGATTATTGGTAAAAGGCGATATATACATCAATACAGCCAGTATGCCTCTACACTGGGAAAACAGAACTAATATGTTGAAGATTAATGTAGTGAAGTAACTTTCGCAAATTCAACATGGATAAAAGGTATTAGATCAGTAGCTTAGGCTGCGGTTTAATACCTTTTTTAATGGATATTCAACCCATTATATTCCCACCGGACGAACTAGTATCACCTGCTCTTTTTCCACTTTTACGGCGCCGTCTGGTGTGCCCTTTATTTTTCTTACATATTTTTTTGGGGTATACATGACGGGGCATAAGCTGTCAGTTTTCCTTTTGGAATAATAGGCAGCAAGCTGAGCTGCTTTTTCAATGACTTGCGCCGGGAATTTTCTTCCGGACTGATATTTCACCACTACATGCGAGCCACTCACATCTTTGGCATGGAGCCATAAATCTTCTTTCCAGGCGTATTGTTGGGTTAACTTATCATTACTTTTTGCATTTTTTCCCACTAAAACTTCAAACCCATCGATATCAAATTTCTTATAGGGAAGCACCTCCTCCTGCTGCTGATGAGCGTGAACGATTTGGTGTTCTTTGAGGTATTTGCGAAGCAGCTTTACATCCTCCATTTTCTCGATTTGCGATTTATGTA